>DOWL01000198.1:0-22755 GCA_003519585.1 Nocardioides sp.
CAGACCGACGCCGCGATCAACCCCGGCAACAGCGGCGGTGCGCTCACCGACCTGAACGGTAACGTCGTCGGCATCAACGCCTCGATCGCGACCGCCGGCCAGTCCGGTGAGGGCCAGAGCGGCAACATCGGCGTCGGGTTCGCGATCCCGATCGACGAGGTCATGCCGATCATCGACCAGATGTCGAAGGGCGAGACACCGACCCACGCCCGGCTCGGTGTCCAGGTGTCGAACGTCGGCGCCAGCCAGGGTCAGCCCGGTGCCGAGGCGGAGCAGGGCGACGGTGACGGCGCCCAGATCCAGCAGGTCAGCGCGGGTTCGACCGCCGCCGACGCTGGCATCGCCACCGGTGACATCATCACCAAGGTCGACGACCACCTGATCACCGACGCCGACTCCTTGGTCGCGACGGTCCGGTCCTACCGGCCCGGCGACCAGGTCACGGTGACCTTCACGCGGGACGGTCAGGAGAAGACCGCCCAGCTCACGCTCGACTCCGACTCGGACGCGTCCAACTCCTAGTCGAGCACCCCAGACGCCCGCCGAGCGACGACGGCGGGTCTCCAAAGCGGGTGGGATCTCACGGCCGCACCGGGTCCGTCATGCCGTGGCCGTGGGATCCCACTCGTCGAGCAGCCAGCCGCTTGCTAGGCCAATGGGGGTCTAGCAAGCGTCTTCTGCACTTCGCCCATCCACTGCACCGGGCGGAATCCCAGCCGATCGTTGACCGCGACCATGGCCGCGTTGACGTCGGCGTTGAACGTGACGACGGTGCTGATGTCAGGCTGGGTCTCCTGCAACTGCCGCAGGTTGGCCACCTTCACCGCGAGGCCGAGCCGGTGGCCCCGGTGGTCGGGGCGGACCAGCGTGCCCCACTGATAGGCGCGCTCGGCCTCGTGGACCGTGAGCACGAGGTCGCTGTAGGCGACAAGAGTCCCGTCGGGGGCGAGGGCGCCGGTGCTCACCTTGAGCCGGCCCTGCCGCTCGATCATCGCCTCCTCCGCGCGGAACCGGTCGACGTCGATCACCGCGGGCTCGCGCTCGATCTCCCCCATCGGCGCCTCGGTCATCAAGGTGGCCGTCAGCGCGGCCCAGGACTCGACCAGCTCGTCGGGCACCGGGCCGAGGAAGGAGACGAGCGGGTACGCCGCGTGGTGCGGTGCCGCCTCGGCCGCCAGTTCGTCGAGCAACGCGGTCGGGACCGGTAGCGGGAGCCGGCGTTGTACGTCGAGCAGACCGAGCTCGAAGCCGTTGCGGAGCGCCCACGTCAGGTCGGGCGATCCCGATCCGGACGCGCCGAGGGCGTAGGGCCAGTTGACCTCGCCGACCAATCTGATGCGGCCGCGCTCGCGCGCCTCCCGCTCGACGTGGGCGAGCATCGCGGCGGCGTACCCGTGGCCGCGGTCATCGGGCGCACAGTGGATAGCCACATCGAGGATGTCGGTGTTGTCGACCGTCGATCCGTGCGTCCAGCCGGTCACGACGGCGTGGCCGTCGACCGAGCCGGTCCAGCCGAGCCGGAAGTCGCTCGGGTCGGGGTCCTGCATGGCGACCCGCACCTCGTTGCGCTGCCACACGGTGGCGAACTCACCCTGGGCGCCGTGCCGGCCGGCCGCGGCATAGACGTCGTAGAACGGGTCGAACGACACCGGATCGGACGGGTCGACCGCGACGATCTGCAGCTCGCTCACCGGACCCGGCTCACCCGCCCCTCATCCCACACCGGCTCGTCGGTCTCGTAGACCGCACCGTCGGCGCCGTAGACCAGGAACCGGTCGAAGCCCCGGGCGAACCAGCGGTCGTGGGTCACCGCGACCACGGTGCCGTCAAAGGCTTCCAGTCCGGCCTCGAGCGCCTCGGCGGACTGGACGTCGAGGTTGTCGGTCGGCTCGTCGAGCAGCAGCAGCGTGGCACCCGACAGCTCGAGCAGCAGGATCTGGAACCGGGCCTGCTGGCCGCCGCTCAGCGACTCGAACCGCTGCTCCGAGGCGTGCGCGAGCTCGTAGCGGTCCAGCACCCGGGCCGCCTGCTCCCGACCCATCCCGGCGCGCCCGTCGGGTCGGCCGTCGCCACGGTGCAGGATCTCCAGCAGCGTGCGGCCGACGAGTTCGGGGTGCTCGTGGGTCTGCACGAACCACCCGGGCCGCACCCGCGCACCGAGCTTCGCCTTGCCGGTGTGACGCACTGGCTCGATCGGCGTGTCCTCCACCGGACGGTGCTCGACGTCGGGGTCGCTCCCGCCGCGGGCCAGCAGCCGCAGGAAATGCGATTTGCCGGAACCGTTGGAGCCGAGCACGGCCACCCGCTCGCCGTACCAGACCTCGAGGTCGAAGGGCTGCATCAGCCCGGTGAGCTCGAGGTCGGTGCACACGATCGCACGCTTGCCGGTGCGGCCCCCCTTGAGCCGCATCTGCACCTGCTGCTCACGCGGCTGCTCGGTCGGCGGACCGGCCTCCTCGAACTTGCGCAGCCGGGTCTGGGCCGCCTTGTACTGGCTGGCCATCCCGTCGTTGTACTCCGCCTTGATCTTGAGCCGGAGCACCAGCGCCTTGATCTTGGCGTGCTCCTCGTCCCACCGGCGGCGCTGCTCCTCGAAGCGCAGGAACCGGTCCTTGCGAGCCTCGTGGTACGACGCGAAGCCACCTGGATGCGTCCACGCGGAGTTGCCGGCGCCCGACGCCCCGAGCTCGATCGTCACCACCCGGGTGGCGGTGTTGTCGAGCAGTTCGCGGTCGTGGCTGATGTAGAGGATCGTCTTCTCGGACTCGCGGATCCGCTGCTCGAGCCAGATCTTGCCCGGGACGTCGAGGAAGTTGTCCGGCTCGTCGAGCAGCAGCACCTCGTCGGGGCCGCGAAGCAGGAACTCCAGGACCAGCCGTTTCTGCTCCCCTCCGGAGAGGGTGCGCAGTTCGCGGTACTTCGCCCGCTCGTAGGGGACCCCGAGCCCGGCGACCGTGCACACGTCCCAGACCACCTCGACGTCGTAGCCGCCCGCGTCGGCATACTCCGCCAGCGCCTCGGCGTAGGCCATCTGGGTCTTCTCGTCGTCGCGCTCCATCAACGCCAGCTCGCCGGCATGCACCGCCTCCGCGGCGGCCCGGACCCGGGGCGGGCTGACGCTGAGCAGCAGGTCGGCCACGGTCGGCTCGTCGCCCAGCTCGGTCCCGACCATCTGGCGCATCACGCCCAGCCCGCCGCTGCGGGTCACGACTCCGGCGTGCGGCGCGAGTTCGCCGGTGATGATCCGCAGCAGCGTGGTCTTGCCGGCGCCGTTGGCCCCGACCAGCGCGACCTTGGCGCCCTCGCCGACGCGGAACGACACGTCGTCCAGCAACACCCGGCCGTCCGGCAACTCATAGCGCACTCCGGCGACGTCGACGTGTCCCACAACCCCGGATTGTGCGCGCTCGCGAGCCCCGCGCGCACCCCCGTTTCCCGCGTCGACCGCCGAGTGGTCAGGCGGGGGTGCTGGTGAACAGCCAGTAGCCGACGTATGCCGCCACCAGGAGACCGATCACGAGGAGGGCGATGAACACCCTTCGAGCGTTCGTGCGGGCGCCCCGGGCCATGCCCTGTCCTACTCCGTGCGGAGCTCCGGAGGCAAGGCCATCCCCTGCCGCGACCCGCCCCAGGCGGCGAGCACCGCCACGCCAGCGACCGCTTCGTTCAACTCGCGCACGTCACCGTCGACCGTCAGGCGCGGGCAGCCGGAGACGAGGTCGACCTTGGCCGAGATGCCGGGTGCTTCGAGGATGACGATCTGGTGTGGCTGACTGCCCTGGCTGGTGTCAGCACACTCACCCGCCTCGGGAGCGGCCTGCAGCGTGCGTACGGCGTCTCCGGCCTGCTTCCCGAACAGGGCCGCACTCTGCTCCAGCTCGCCGTTCTCGTCGTACCGACAGACCGAGAGCGCGCCCTCGGGCGGATTCGTGGAGCCGGGCGTGTAGCGGGCGGCGCAACCGTTGGGGTCGCCCTGCGGGCCGATCGGCCGCATCGAGTCGAGGATCTGGTGGGCCAGGTCGGGTTCGCGGGTCGCGACGGTGATGAGGACGCCGCCGATGCCGCGACCGCCGACGACGTTGGGGTCGGGCCAGCCCTTGCCGGTCTGGGCGACCACGGGCCACTCGAAGTCGTCGCGGTTGGGGATCTCCTGGAAGGTGATGCCATAGCTCGACTGGGGATCGCATTGGATGTCGTCGGCAACGGTGTCCGGCCGCTGGATCCGCGGCGCCAACTCCCCGCCGCCCGCGCACCAATCGCTGAGGCTGCCGTACTGCCAGCTGTCGGGCACCTGGACGGTGACGTCGTGCCAGCTCTCCCAGTGGAACCCGTCCATCGTGGCGCCGGCCGAGTCGGTCGACGCCACGTCGGCGCCGCGCACATCGCCGTCGCCCGTGAGGGCCACGACCGCCGCGGGGACGCCGACCGCGAGGACGACCAGCGCGGCCACGCCGGCGAGCCGGGTCTGCCGCTTGCGCCGCGCCCGCGAACGGGCCGCTGAGGCGAGACCGATCGCGGACGGCGCACCCTGCGAACCCTCGGTGAGGGCCTCGGTCAGGCGCTGCTCGAGGTCATTCATGGTCGTCTCCGGTCTCTGCGAGCTGGGTGCGAAGGGTGGCCAGACCGCGGGACACCCGCGAGCGGACCGACCCCTCGCGCACGCCGGTCAGGTCGGCGATCTCGCCGTACTCCAGCTGTTCGTAGTAGCGCAGCACGATCGCGGTGCGCTGCGGTTCGGGGAGGACCTGACAGGCAGCCCAGAGGACCGAGTGTTGGTCGAGGCCGGCGAGCCCTCCCCCGCGTGGCGCGTCGCCCACCTGGCTGTCCCTGATCTCCGGCACCGGCGACTCGCGGCGACGGAACCGCCGCCACCACGAGGTGTGCGCGTTGACCACCATCCGGCGGACATAGGCGTCGGGGTTGTCCACGCGCGAGATCCGGCTCCAACGTGGCAACGCCCGGGCCAACGCCTCCTGGACGACGTCCTCCGCGTCGGCGGTGTTCCCCGTCAGCGTGTAGGCCAGGCGCAGCAGCGCCGGACCGCGCACTGCGACCCAGCCGTCGAAGTCGGGACCGTCCCCGTCCGGTGACGAAGCCACCCGGGCTCCTTCCTGCGCCCTGTCATGGGCAAGCGCCTGCATGCATCATCAACGCTGCTCGTGCCGATCCTGTTGCGAGCGGAGTGGAACGATGGTGTGTACTGGCCAGTAGCACTGGCGGGTGATCTGAGGAGCGTTCATGCAGCTCGAGCTGTCCGAGGAGGAGCGCGCGTTCCGCGACGAGCTGCGCGAGTTCTTCACGACCAAGGTGTCCGAGGAGATCCGCGACGCGGTCGCGGCCGGTGGCGAGCCCACGAAGGAGCACATCGTCGAGTCGATGCGCACCCTCAACGCCGCGGGCCTCGCCGTACCCCGCTGGCCGGTCGAGTGGGGCGGCCAGGACTGGACCGAGCTGCAGTTCCACATCTGGCACGAGGAGATGGAGCGCGCCAACGTGCCGACGCCTCTCGCCTTCAACGCCGGGATGATCGGGCCGGTCATCGCGCAGTTCGGCACCGAGGAGCAGAAGCGCGAGTTCCTGCCCAAGACCGCCAACATCGACATCTTCTGGTCCCAAGGTTTCAGCGAGCCCGACGCCGGCTCCGACCTCGCCGGGCTGCGCACCACCGCCGTCCGGGACGGTGACCACTGGGTGGTCAACGGCCAGAAGACCTGGACCACCCTCGGTCAGTACGGCGACTGGATCTTCACGCTGGTGCGCACCGACCCGGAGGCCAAGAAGCAGGCCGGCATCTCGATGCTGCTCATCGACATGCGGTCCGAGGGGCTCGAGGTCCGGCCGATCCAGCTGATCGACGGCGGCCACGAGGTCAACGAGGTCTGGTTCGACAACGTGCGGGTCCCGGCCGACAACCTCGTCGGCGAACTCAACGGCGGCTGGACGATCGCGAAATTCCTGCTCGGCAACGAGCGGGTCGGCGTGGCGCCGTCCGGCATCACCAAGCGAGTGCTGGCCCGGGTGAAGGGGCTGGCCGAAGACCGGTTCGCCGACGACCCGCTGCTGTGCGCCCGGATCGCCACGCTCGAGAACGAACTGCTCGCGCTCGAGCTCACCGCGATGCGGGTGGCCGCCAACTCCGCGGACGGCAAGCCCCATCCCGCCTCGTCGGTGCTCAAGCTCAAGGGCAGTGAGCTCCAGCAAGCGGTGAGTGAGCTGGTGCTCGACCTGGCCGGCCCCGGCGGCCTGGCCAGCGGCGCCGACGACACGAGCAAGCTCGGGGAGTGGGAGCGACTGGCGGGCCCGATCTACCTCAACCTCCGCAAGGCATCGATCTACGGCGGCTCCAACGAGGTGCAGCGCCAGATCATCAGCCGCAACATCCTGGGGCTCTGACCCTTCTTCCTCTTCAGGAGAGCAGACGTGGACTTCCGTTACGACGACGAGCAGGACGCCCTGCGCGAGGCCGTGCGCGGCCTGGTGGGCAAGGCGTACGGCGACTACGAGGACCGCCGCCGTACCGTCACGACCGACCCCGGCTTCGACGAGTCCCAATGGGGCCGGATGGCCGAGATGGGCCTCCTCGGGTTGCCGTTCTCCGAGGAGGACGGCGGCGTGGGCGCCGGTCCGATCGAGATCGGCATCGTGTGCCAGGAGCTCGGCCGCGCGATCGCGCCGGAGCCCTACCTCACCTCGGTGGTGCTCGCCGGTGGGCTGATCGCCGCGGTCGGCTCGGCCGAGCAGCGCCAGGAGCTGCTGGGCGCGCTGTCAGCAGGCGAGTCGGTGCTGGCCTTCGCCCACGACGAGCCGGGCCGGCGCTGGTCGCCCGAGGCGTCCTCGGTCACGGCCACCTCCTCTGACGACGGCTGGACACTCACCGGCGTCAAGGAGCCGGTCCCCCACGGCGCCCGGGCCGACGTGCTGGTCGTCTCGGCGGCCCTGCCCGACGGCGGCACCGGGCTGTTCCTCGTCACCGACGCCACGACCGCGGGCTACGCGGCGTACGACGGGACCCGGGCGGCCCGGGTCACCTTCGAGGCCACCGCAGCCACGCCCCTCGGCGAGCCCGGCCTCGACGTGACGGCCAGCATCGCCACGGTTCAGGACATCACACGCGTGATGGCGGCCAACCAGGCGCTCGGCGCACTGCAGTTCCTGCTGCCCACCACCACCGAGTACCTCCGCAGCCGCAAGCAGTTCGGCGTGCCCCTCTCGACCTTCCAGGCGCTGACCTTCCGGGCCGCGGAAATGTACGTCTCGCTCGAGTTGGCCCACTCGATGGTCGACTGGGCCACGATGGTCGTCGCCCAGAGCTCCACGGGCCAGGGAGATCCGCAGGCCGTGGCCGACGCGGCTCGCCGGGTATCGGTCCAGATCTCGACCTCGGGCCGGCACGTCGGCCAGGAGGCGATCCAGTTGCACGGCGGCATCGCGATGACGATGGAGTACTCCGTCGGCATGTACGTCGCCCACCTGACCGTCCTCGACCACCTGCTCGGCGACGGCACCCACCACCTGCGCGACCTGGCTGGCGCGGTGACGACGTACGCCGCCCTCGATCCGCTCGACTAGACCTATTCACTTAAAGTTCGTGCATGGCGCAGGGGGTGGACGAGGGGGCGGCCACCACTGACCTCGACGATCTCCCCCCGGTCACCCGGCGTCGCACCCGCGTGGTCGCGATGGTCGTCTACGGCGTCGCATTCGCGACGTACTCCGAGCTGCTGGGCATCCCCAACGACACCGTCTCAGTCTTCGTGTGGCTGTGGTTCGGCACGATCGCGTGGAACATCGAGGCGCCCTGGCGCTATCACCTGCGGTTCGTGCGCGACTGGTCGATCCCGCTGATCGGGCTGATCGTCTACTTCTACAGCCGGGGCTTGACCGACGAACTCGGCCTGCCGGTGCACGTGACGATGCCGATCCGGGTGGACGAGTGGCTGTTCTTCGGGCACCTGCCGACCCAGGAGTTGCAGAGCCACCTGTGCGGCGACCCGTGCCTGCGGGAGAGCGATCCGCGGTGGTACGACGTCGTCTTCACCACCGTCTACGCCAGCCACTTCCTCACCGGCCTGACCATCGCCGCGGTGCTGTGGGTGCGCAAGCGCTCGGAGTGGGTCTTGTGGATGCGGCGCTACCTCGTCATCAACTTCGGCGCGCTGGCGATCTACATCCTCTACCCGATGGCCCCGCCCTGGATGGCCTCCGAGCAGGGCTACATCCAGGCGCACCTGCCGAGGCTGACCGGTCGCGGCTGGCGCGACCTCGGGTTGGGCCGCTTCGACCTGGTGCTTCAGGGGGTCGGCAACCCGGTCGCGGCCATGCCCTCGCTGCACGCGGGGATCACCTTCCTGGTCGCGATGTACGGGATCTGGCGACTGCATACCCGCTGGCGCTACCTGCTGGTGCTCTACCCGCTGGCGATGTGCGTGACCCTCGTCTACTACGCCGAGCACTACGTCGTGGACGTCCTGGCGGGCGGCCTGCTGGCCGCGGCGACGATGCTCGGCTGCGGGCTCTGGGAGCGGCGACGGGCCCGACGATCCAGCAACGCTGTCTAGACCTTCACCATTCTGTTGCCTTGGCGTGGAAGAGCACTCTCTAACGTCTTCCTCGTCCACATGGCCGCATTGGGGGATCCGACCCTGAGGACACCAAACGCCCTCCGCGTCAGCGGAGGGCGTTTCGCTTTGTCCCCTCCAGCAGCCAGGTGACCGGCCGATCGGGATCCAGTTCGTAGCGGCACTCGACGCCGGTCCGGACCCGGTCGTGCAGATGCCGGCCCAGCCAGGGGTCCGCCTCGGCGACCCGGGCCAGCGCGGCGACGATCGCCTTGCGCACGGCCACCCGCGCCCGCTCGTCGTTCGCCCCGCTGGTCCGCCGCCGCCCCGCCAGCCCGATGGCGGCCCCCAACTGGTCCTCGAGCCAGGCCCGCTCGTCGGACTGCTCGGGGCCGAGCTCGGCGAGCCGGCGCCGATAGGTCCGAAGGGCCTGGTCGTCCAGCAGTTCCAGGCCGGCTTGCACCACCTCCTCACCGCCGACCAGTGCGGTGGCAGCGACGTCGCGGCCGGGTACGGCGAGCAGCCGGTGCAGGTGTTCGAGGCCGCGCATCCGAGGCAACACGAACGTCGCGCCCTCGCGCCCGACCAGCCACAGACCACCGGGTTGCTCGTGCAGGTGCACCACGCGCTCGTCGCTCGGCCGCGGGCCGGCCGCCACGGCGTTCGCGAGCCGGTCGCGCCACCAGGTGGCGCCGAGCCGTTCGTAGGTCGCCATGGCCGAGGCGCGATGTCGAGCCGCTGCATCGGGGTCGCCGAGCAGCGCGAAGCCCCGGGCCAAGGTGTCATCGGTGACGCCGTGCCACATGACCGCGCCCGCATTGACCACCGACCGCCCGCCGTACGGCGCGAGCAGGGGCACCAGGGACCCGGTGAGGACCGTGTCGCCGATCGCCGTCGCCGCCTCGAGCAGACATTGGACGACCAGCAACCAGTCGCCGTCCTTGGGCAACCCCTCCAGCACGTCGGGCGTGAACACGCCGACCATCTCGGCGACCTTGTCGGGCCGCTGCGCACCCAGCCAGATCATGGCCGCCTCGGCCCGTACCGTGGTGGCCCCGAACTCCGTGGCGTACTCCTCGAAGGACACCGCCTCCGCTGCGCAGCCGGCGACATCACCGGAGAAGAACGCGAGGTAGCCGCGCATCCCGTGCAGCACGCCGAAGGCGTCGGGGATCACGGTCTGGGCGCTCGCTGACTCGCTGCGTTGGATCAGCAGCGGACCGACCTCGAGCCGCCCGCGGAGGAGTTCGAGCGGGAGCCGCCTGCTGGCCGCGAAGAACTCGGCCCGGACCGACTCCTCACCGAGCACCTCGATGGCCCTCATGCAGCGATGTAACCGGGGCAGGTCGAGCACCTCCCACGCCACGGTGAGCCCCCAGAGTTGGGCCTGCAACCGGGCGTCCGGGTCTTGTAGATGTGCTGCCACGTCGTCGAGCCGGACCGCCCAGTCGCGTCGGCGGGCCAGTTCGTCGGGGCCCCAGTGCGAGGCCAACGCGGCGTCGAGGGCGTCGGCGAGCATCGCCGGACCGAGGCCGTCGGCGAGGTCCAGCGCCTCGAGCGCGAACGGCCGCGCACGGATCGGCTCGTTGGCATACGCCCAGCAGCGGGCGAGCGCGGCCGCCAGCCGGGCTCTGGGGAGCGCTGCCGTCGTCGCGTCGTACGCCGCGTGCAGCCGCACCGGGAGCGGGCCGGGGGTGAGGTTGTACCGCTGTCCCCGAGCCATGCCGAGCACGGCCTCGACCCGGCACTCGAGGTCGCCGTCGGCCTCGGCGAGGTCGGCGGCGCGACCGAAGAAGGCCATCGCTCCTTCGCCGTCGCCCGCGAGCCACGCCGCCTCGGCCCGAGCCAACAGGCTCGTCGCCGAGGCAGCCGGGTTGGACATTTCTAGAGACTAGGCCCGGACCAGCCGGACCTGCTCGGCATGCCGGCGCTGCAGGGCCTCATCCCAGTCTCCGGTGCACGAGATCGCGAGTTCGCTGATCCGTCCGTCGCTGACGACGCAGTGGATCATCTCGCGGCAGTACCAGTGCTGTCCCTCCGATTCCCAGCGCTCGGTGAACTGGAGCAGGAAGCCCCGGGTGGTGCGGTCGAGCGCCTCGACCTGGACCGACCCCTGGAAGGGGTGGTCGTCCTCGCGAAGGTGGAACGTGGCATCGACGCCCTGGGCCTGGACGCGCCAGTGCGGCACGGTCAGGTCGGCGAAGACGTCGTCGGTGAACATCCCGTCGGGTCGCGCGCCGGTCTCCAGCCAGGTGATGAACTCCTGGGCGAGGTCGGCAAGGCCGCCGTCCAGGGCCGGCATCGCGTCTACGGCGGTCATGCGCCCGCTCCGCTCATCGCCTCGATGTTGCGGCCGATGACCGCCATGACCGGCTGCAGCTCCGCCGTGCGGCTGAACTCGACCACGGAGGTCCCGGCGACGATCAGCGGCCGGTGACCGGGCGGGGCGACGTACGCGTCACCCTCGACGTAGGTCTCCTCGCGGTCGGGCCAGCGGAAGGTGATCTGACCAGACGTGACGTAGCCGAGGTGGGTGCAGGTGCAGGCGTCGCCGGGCAGGCCACGGAAGTAGGGCGTCACGTCGAGGTCCTGCTTGAAGGTCTCGAACGAGACGGTGTGGTCGTCGAGCTCGGCGTAGCGACCCTCGACGACGTCCATGTCGATGCCGACCGGAGTGGTCGACCGCGATGCACTGGGCATGTTCTCCTCCTGAGGTTGCGGTGGTGCTGTCACCCAGGAGGCGTGACTTTCGAACTCACACCGTGCCGAACCGTGCCGGTCGCCCACGACGTGAGACCCAACACCCTGGCGTTCACCGGTGGTCGACACGTGCAAGGGTGGCGCCATGCAGCAGCTCCTCGACGCCGGGGCCGTCGTCACCGGCGCCGGGCACGGGATCGGGCGGGCCCTCGCGACTCGACTCGTCGCCGAGGGCGCCCGGGTCGTGGTCAACGACCTCGACGAGGTCGCCTGCCGCGAGGTGGCCGACCAGCTCGGGGTCACCGCCGCACCGGGCGACTGCTCCAGCGACGCCGGCGTCCGCGCGCTCGTCGACACCGCGACCACGGCGCTGGGCCGGATCGACATCTACCTCGCCAACGCCGGCATCGACCGCACCCAGCCCGACAGCCTGCAGGCATCCGACGAGGACTGGGCCGCGATGATCGACACCAACGTGCTGGCGCACGTGCGCGCCGCGCGCACGTTGGTGCCGCGCTGGCTCGAGGACGGCCGAGGCGGGCGGTTCGTGGTCACCGCGAGCGCGGCGGGGCTCCTGACGATGATCGGCGCGGCGCCGTACTCCGTCACCAAGCACGCCGCCATCGGCTTCGCCGAGTGGCTCTCCGTCACCTACGGACACCGCGGCGTGGCCGTCCAGGCGATCTGCCCGCAGGGCGTGCAGACCCGGATGCTGGAGCAGGCCGGGCCGCTCAAGGACCTGCTCACCCGCGACGCCGCCCTGTCGCCCGACGACGTCGCGGAGGCCTGGGTGGCCTCGCTTGCCGACGACCGATTCCTGGTGCTGCCGCACCCCGAGGTCGGCAGCTACTACGCCGCCCGGGCCGCGGATCCGGATGCGTGGCTGGCGGGGATGCGCAGGCTGCAGGACAAGGTCGACCAGGTGACTGTCAATCAGTCGGAGGGGGCGGAGTGATGGCGGAGGACGTTGCGGGGCTGGACCTGGCTCGGTTCCGGCAGTGGTACGACGGGCAGCGGCCCGGCGAGATCGCCGGCGAGCTCGAGGCCGAGCTGATCGCGGGCGGCAAGTCCAACCTCACCTACCGGGTCACCGACGGCAGCTCGCGCTGGATCGTGCGCCGGCCGCCGTTGGGCCACGTGCAGGCGACCGCTCACGACATGGGCCGCGAGTACACCGCGATGTCCGCCCTCGAGGGCACCGGCGTGCCGGTGCCGCGGATGTACGCCCGCTGCACCGACCCCGACGTGCTGGGTGCGCCGTTCTACGTCATGGAGCAGGTCGACGGCTCGGCGTACCGACACGCCGCCGAGCTCGACGCCCTCGGCGCCGAGCGCACCGCGGCGCTCGCCGGGCGACTGGTCGACGTGCTCGTCGAGCTGCACGCGGTCGACCCGGAGCAGGTCGGGCTCGGTGAGTTCGGGCGGCCGGTGGGCTTCCTGGAGCGGCAGGTGCGCCGGTGGGGCAAGCAGCTCGAGGGCTCCAAGACGCAGGAGCGTCCCGACGCCGACGAGCTGCACCGGCTGCTCACCGAGCGACTCCCAGCGGAGGACCCGTCCGTGTTCGGCATCGTGCACGGCGACTACCGCCTCGACAACTGCCTGGTGGCCAGCGACGAGCATGGTGACGACCAGATCCACGCCGTCGTCGACTGGGAGATGGCCACGCTCGGCGACACGCGCACCGACCTCGCGCTGATGCTGGTCTACGAGACGCTCGGCGCCTCGGCCGCCGGTGACCTGGTCTCCGACGTGGCCAAGGCCCAGGGCTGGCCCTCGAACGACGCCCAGCTCGCGGCGTACACCCGGGCCTCCGGGCGCGAGCCGGGTGACATGGGGTTCCACATGGCCCTCGCCTTCTTCAAGCTCGCGGTGATCCTCGAGGGGATCCACTACCGCTACCTCCAGGGTCAGACCGTCGGCGAGGGGTTCGACCGGATCGGCGAGGGGTTCGACCTGATCATCGCCGCGGGGCTGGACTCGCTGAAGAAGGACTAGGACTGGGACATGGACTTCGCGCTCGATGCCCGCACGCAGGAGCTGCAGGAGCAGCTGCTCGACTTCATGGTCTCGCGGATCGAGCCGGCCGAACCGGTCTTCCACGAGCAGCTGGCCGCCCTCGACGATCCCTTCGCCTGGTCGACCACGCCGGTGCTGCAGGAGCTGCGCGCCGAGGCCCGCGCCCGCGGGCTGTGGAACCTCTTCCTCCCTGGCGAGGAGGGCGCCGGGCTGACCAACCTCCAGTACGCCCCGCTCGCCGAGATCACCGGCCGGGCCGGCCACCTCGCTCCCCCGGCGCTCAACTGCTCCGCACCGGACACCGGCAACATGGAAGTCCTGGCTATGTTCGGTGACGCCGAGCAGAAGGAGCGCTGGCTGCAGCCGCTGCTGGCGGGCGCGATCCGCTCGGCGTTCGCGATGACCGAGCCCGACGTCGCCTCCTCCGACGCCACGAACATCGAGACCTCGATCGTGCGCGACGGCGACGAGTACGTCCTCAACGGACGCAAGTGGTGGATCACCGGGGCGATGAACCCCGAGTGCGAGATCTTCATCGTGATGGGCAAGACCGACGTGACTGCGGAGCGACACCGCCAGCAGTCGATGGTGCTGGTCCCCCGGGACACCCCAGGACTGACAGTGGTCCGCCCGATGACGGTCTTCGGGTACGACGACCACGAGCACGGCGGCCACGCGGAGCTGCTGTTCGAGGACGTCCGGGTGCCCGTCACGCACCTGATCGGCGAGGAGGGACAGGGCTTCGCGATCGCCCAGGCCCGGCTCGGCCCGGGCCGGATCCACCACTGCATGCGCGCGATCGGGGTGGCCGAGCGGGCCATCGAACTGATGTGTGAGCGGGTCGAAGGCCGGGTCGCCTTCGGCAAGCCCCTGGCCCGTCAGGGGGTGATCCGGGAGTGGATCGCCGAGGCTCGGGTCGCGGTCGAACAGCTGCGGCTGCTGGTGCTCAAGACCGCCTGGCTGATGGACACCGTCGGCAACCGCGGCGCGCACACCGAGATCCAGGCGATCAAGATCGCCACCCCCAAGGTGGTCCAGGAGATCGTCGACCGCGCCATCCAGGCCCACGGCGCCGGTGGCCTCTCCCAGGACTTCCCCCTCGCCGCGTCGTACGCCGCGATCCGCACGCTGCGCTTCGCCGACGGCCCCGACGAGGTCCACAAGAACTCCCTGGCCCGGGCCGAACTGGCCCGGCAGTCGGCAGCCCGCGGCACCGGGGCGTGAGGCCGTGGACCTCTCCCTGAGCGAGGAGCAGGAAGCCTTCCGCGCGCTGGCCCGAGACTTCCTCGAGCGCGAGGCGGTGCCCCACCGCCAGCAGTGGGATCGCGACGAGTCGGTCGACCTCGCGATCATCCCGAAGATGGCCGAGATCGGCTTCTTCGGTCTCACCATCCCCGAGGAGTACGGCGGCCTCGGCGGCGACTACGTGACCTACGCCCTCGGGATGGAGGAGTTGGGCCGGGCCGACTCGGCGCTGCGCGGGATCGTCTCGGTCTCCAACGGCCTGGTCGGCAAGTCGATCCTCGGGTTCGGCACCGAGGAGCAGAAGCAGGAGTGGCTCCCCGGCCTCGCGACCGCGGAACGGCTGGGCTGCTTCGGCCTCACCGAGCCCGGCACCGGATCCGACGCGGGCAACCTCACCAGCCGTGCGACCCGCGACGGCAGCGACTACGTGCTCAACGGCCAGAAGCTGTTCATCACCAACGGCACCTGGGCCGACGTGGCCCTGGTCTTCGCGCGGACCTCCGATGACGGGCCGCGCGGCGTGACGGCCTTCCTCGTGCCGACCGACACCGACGGCTTCGAGGCCCGCGAGATCAAGGGCAAGCTCGGCCTGCGCGGTCAGGCCACCGCGGAGCTGTTCCTCGACGACGTACGCCTGCCCGCGTCGGCGCGGCTCGGCGAGGAGGGACAGGGCTTCAAGATCGCGATGTCCTCGCTCGACAAGGGTCGCGTCTCGGTCGCCGCGGGCTGCGTCGGGCTGGTGCAGGCGTGCCTGGAGTCGTCCGTGTCCTACGCCCGCGAACGCACCCAGTTCGGCCGCCCGATCGGCGGCTTCCAGCTCGTGCAGGACCTGATCGCCGACATCTCCCTCGATGCCGACGCCGCCCGCCTGCTGGTGTGGCGGGCCGCCGACCTCATCGACCGCGGTGAGGACTTCCGGGTCGCGGCCTCCAAGGCCAAGCTCTATGCATCCGAGGCCGCCGTCCGGGCCGCCAACCACTGCATCCAGATCTACGGCGGAGCTGGGTACGTCGACGAATACCCCGCCGCGAAGTACCTCCGCGACGCCCGCGTGATGACGCTCTACGAAGGCACCAGCCAGGTGCAGAAGCTACTGATCGGCAGGGCCGAGACCGGCATCGCGGCGTTCGTCTGAGCCTCGTTCACCTCACTCCGTCGCGTGCTCGGGCAGGTCGGGCCGCTCGAAGTAGTCGCTGGCCTCGCTGACCCACCACGCCTCGACGGTGCGCAGGCCGGTCGGCGGATCGAGCGTCCCGGCGCAGATCGACGTGCGGTCCGGCGTACTGCCACCCCGCCAGAACAGTGACGACCCGCAACCCCGACAGAAGCCGTAGGCCGCCTGGTCGACGGGGAAGAACCAGGTGAGCTGCTCCTGTGGATCCTCGATCGCCAGGTCCGTTGCCGCCGCGCTGGTCGCCGCCAGGTGGTGCCCGGTGAACCGCCTGCAGCGGTGGCAGTGGCAGTCGACGACGTCGCGCAGCGGCCCGGACACGGCGTACGAGACGGCGCCGCAGAGGCAGCGGCCGGTCGCGGTCTGCTCGTCCATGGACCCGATCCTGCACCCACTCCCCCCTCTAGGGTCATTGCATGACCAGGCCCTGCAAGATCGGCGTCCAGTTGCCCGAGGTGGAACGGTTCGTGCCGTGGCCGGAGTACCTCGACCTGGCCCGCCGCGTTGAATCGGCTGGCTACGACTCGGTCTGGATCGGCGATCACCTCGTCTACGACCTCCCGGACGGCTCGACGCGCGGCCCCTACGAGGCGTGGACGACGCTCGCGGCCATCGCCGCCGTGACCGAGCGGGTCGAGCTGGGGCCGTTGGTCGCCTCGACCGGCTTCCACGCACCGGCCATGCTCGCCAAGCAGGCCGCCACGGTCGACTCGATCTCGCAGGGCCGGCTGATCGCGGGGCTCGGCGCCGGCTGGAACCGCCGCGAGTTCGACGCCTACGGCTTCCCCTACGACCGGCGGGTCTCGCGGTTCGCCGAAGCGCTGGCGATCATCGCTCCGCTGCTGCGCGAGGGGCGTACGACGTTCCACGGCGAGTTCTACGACGTCGACGACTGCGTGCTCGACCCGCCTCCGGTCCGGCCCGGCGGACCGCCGATCATGCTCGGCTCCAACAGCCCCCGGATGCTCGGCATCGGGCTTCCCGTCGTCGATGCGTGGAACGTGTGGTGGAGCATCTACGACAACTCGGTCGAGCGGTACGCCGAGGTGAAGGCCGAGGTCGACGCCGCCACTCCCGAGGGGCGTACGGTCGCCGCGACCGCTGCCGTCCTGGTCACGCTCCCGGGCGGTCGGGGTCGGCTGATGGGCGAGAGCTACGACGCCCAGGTCGCCACGGTCACCCCCGACGACCTCGGCGACCACGTGCGCGGCCTCGCGGCGGTCGGTGCCAGCCACCTGCAGCTCTGCCTCGACCCGATCACCGCCGAGTCGATCGATCTGGTCGGAGAGGTGCTGGCTGACCTGGATCGGTAAATGGTCAAGCGGCCTGGAAGAGCTCCACGACGTTGCCATCGGGATCCTGCACGAGGATCTGTTGTCCGCCCGGCCCGCTCACGATCTCATTGCGGAACCGAGCGTCGCGACCGCGCAGCGCCTCGACCGTCGCGGCAAGGTCGTCGACGGTCAGGACGAACCGGTTCCATCCGCCCGGCGCGGGGACTGATCCGTCCGGCATCGGCCGCGAGGCAGAGGCGTCCGGCCCCGCGAGCCACAGAGTGAGGTCGTCCCGCTCCAGGATGGCCATCGCCGGTCCGAACTGCTGGATGACCTCGAACCCGAGGAGTCCGGAGTAGAACTCGACGGACGCGCCGACGTCGGTCACGAAGTAGCGAACCTGGGCCACCTTTCGACCTTACGCCACGGCGTTGGCTCGGTGTCGCCGTCCAGCGCACGATCCTTTCGACTCGGGTCGCGTCTGCTCGCTACGTCGACCGTGCTGGCGCCGCATCCGTGAGAGTCCTGCTATGGACTCCATGACCGCAGTCGGAACCCACCGTCGCCCGATCAGGGCGGTGATGTTCTTCGCAGATGAACCTGAGACCTGCGCGCGCTGGTGGGCGCGACACCTGACCGGAGCGACCGAGATTCAGGTCGAAGCGGGGTTCTGCTGGTTCGAGCTCGAGGGGATCGAGATCGGTTTCCATCCTGCCGACGCAGAGCGGAATCCGCGCGGCGGGAGCCCGGTCGTCTACTGGGCGGCCGCGGATGTGCTCACTGAGCGCGATGCGTTCCTGGAGGCCGGCTGCCTGCCACACCGAGGACCGCTCGATGTGGAGCCGGGCCGTCGCATCTGTCAGCTGGTGGATCCGTTCGGCAACGTGTTCGGCCTCGACGGCCCGTAGCCCCTGACGGCGACCGCTAAACATGCTAATGAGCAGCTCGCTTATGTAGTTTAGAAGGTGCTCTTGGGTAGTTCAGGCCCACAAGATGCTCGCCCCCGGGCACGGCGAACCCAGTGCGCGGACGAACGACAACTCGCTCGCTCTGACCGCGAAACTCGGAGGGTGACGGGATCCGGCTACAGGGAACGTGACGAAGACACGATCACCGGGAGTCTGCACCACGTTGAGCTATGGGTGCCCGACCTCGACCGGGCTGCCGCGCGGTCACCTCGTCGACAGTGCGTCGATCGCCGACATGGAACGCCAAGTGGTTGAGCCCGGGACGGCACCGGTCGTGCGCACGTCCGCTGAGACCTTGCGACTGCTCGATGACGAGATAGGTCGCGCCGAGCTTCCAGCTTCGGCCGTCGGCCCAGTCCTGGAAGGGCTGGTAGCCGAGCTGCTCGAGCAACCATCCCCATTCCGGCGGAAGCGCCGGAACATGGCTAGGTGCTGCTGTTTTCAGAACGGCATCCGCACGCTGGCGGACCGCACACCCACGCCGCCTACTTGTCGAGCACCGATGGCTTCGAGGTCGAACTTGTCGCAGCCGACGAGTGACCTAGCCCTGCTCGTTCCGCAGCACGGTGTAGGCCACCATCATCGAGTCGAGGTAGGCGCGCACCTCGACGATCGTGTCGCCGTCGAACCGGCACACCCAGCAGTAGTGGTTGTCGAAGGCCGCGCCCTCGTTGGTGTGCGAGGTGGCCACCAGTTCCGCGATGGCCGTGTCACCGTCGACGTACACGTGGGCGACGTCGAGCTTGGCGCCACCCGGAAGTACCCCGGCCAGGCGGGCGAAGGTCGAGTCGAGGAACTGCTGCTTGTCGTGATATCGCCCCGCCAACGGATGCGTGCCCTCGACCGTCCAGTCGACGTCGTCCGCGACCCGCGCGAAGAAGCGCGGCTGGGTCTCGGGGTCCTTGAGTAACCCGAACAGTTCAAGACGGTCCTGACGGACATCACTCATGACCTCAACATGACAGCGGGCCGACGAGCGGGTCAACGGTCGCGAGGCGGCGGTACGGCGCGGGCTGACCGAGATGCTAGCCAGCCCACCCTTCCGGGTGAGTGCAGGCAGCTGGCTTCACGGCTACCGCACCACCATGCCTGGCAAGAAGACTCCCGGTCCCAGCGTCAAGGACCCGAAGCTGTACGAAGACCTCCGCGACGAGGGCAACAGCAAGGAGAAGTCGGCTCGGATCGCCAACGCCGCAGCGAACACGTCGCGAAAGGCGGTCGGCCGCAAGGGCGGCAAGGCCGGCGACTACGACGACTGGACGGTCGACCACCTGCGCCGGCGCGCGAAGGAGCTCGGTGTCCAGGGTCGCTCGAAGATGAACAAGTCCGAACTGATTGACGCCCTACGCAGTCACTGACCCGCCACCTTCCTCGCGACCCGGAACACGAGTTCGTGCGCCGTACCGTCGGCTAGGGCGACCTCGTGTGAGGTGACCACCACGATCCCGTGTGGGGCAGCGGAACGACCCGGTGGGCCTGGATCGGTGAAGGCCCACCGGGTCGCGTGAGACGCGAGGCCGGGTGCAACAGGCGCGCGAGCACCCGGCCCCGCAGGCTACGGCGCCTGTGTCACTACGGCGCCCGCGTCGCTGCGATGTCGCGGCTCGTGATGCCGACGCCACCACCGTGCTCCGCCGAGCGGGCGGTATGGGTCGCGGTGACCCGCAGCGGCTGGTCGGAGACGATGTCGAGGACGCCGAACACGAGCTTGTCGCCACCGCGTTCGCCGAGCACCTCCTCGAGCGAGCAGCAGTCGTCCATCGTGGCGTGGTGCTTGCGCAACTCGAGCTTGGCGAACGGCTTGGCCGGCTGGGTCTCGGGTTCGCGACCGATCACCTTGCCCTCGACCACGAGCGGGGCGAAGGACTTCACGATGTTGGCCGTGCAGGTGTACGGGTTGTAGATCGTCACCGCCGTGGCGTATTCACCCGGCACCACCGGGCCACAGGTTTCGGCCTCGTGGTGGCCCTCCTTGTCGTGGCACGGGTCGGGCTGGGTCCCACACACCATCTCGACGCTGTAGTGGTAGCGGCACGCCGGCACCGTGACCCGGACCCGTTTGGCCGCGACCACGACACCGTCGGCGACCACGTCGATGGTGCCGGTGTAGACCTGCGGCTCGTTCTGGCACGACTTCACGCCGACCCAGGTCACCTCGAACGTGAGGACGTGCTCCTCGTCCCCCTTGAGCGGACCGTAGCCACCCGCGGGCGTGATCGACTCCACGAACTGCGCCGTGTCGCCGGTGGGCACCAGGTTGACGTTGCCGGTCGAGGCCACCGCCGAGGCGATGAGCGGGCCGAGGGTACCCACGATCGAGTCGGGGTCGACCCCCGACGTGTGACTGCCGCCGGTCGCGGCGGCGATCCGGGTGGCCTGACCGGGCGTGCCCTCCTTGGGGCAGCTGCCGTAGTCGGCCGAGGTCGCGACGGGGTCGCCATCGAGCGCCTGCGGGTCGCCGGTCGTCGTGCTCACGGCGACGATGGTGATCTCGGCGCCGGTCAGGTCGGCGGTGATCGAGGCCTCGGTCAGGGCCGCGGCCAGGCCGCTCAGGTCGGTACAGATCGGGTCGTGGCCGGGAGCGTCACCGAACCACACGACGATCCGCTTGCTGTCGGGGCGCCACCCGATCGCCGGGCTGGCCGCCAGTTGGTGCAACGCGTAGAACTGCCCCTCGGGTGTGTCGAGGCCCTGGCCGTCCAGAGCCGTCCACGTGTCGATCGCCGCGTTGACCGGCACGTGGTTCGTCGTCGGCGAGAGCTGGTGCTGGAAGGCGTAGGAGCTCGACTCCGGGATAGGGAAGTCGCGGTAGTTGCCGACGCCCCACGCCACGTCGTACGGCGCCAGGCCGGGGTGGCTGAGGATCGCCTCGGAGCCGGCGATCACGGCGTCGAGGACCGGCTGCATGCTGCCGGTCGTATCGGCCAGGAGGTAGACGTCGGCCTTGGCGGCGACCCCGGTCGGGGGCACCGTCACGGTGATCTTCTCGCTCACCCGGTCGCACTTGTCCAGCGTCCAGTCGTTGCGGCGCGGGTCGATGGTGACCGGCTCCTTGGGCCGTACGTCCGGCAGGTCGCGGATCTCGAAGTCGGGAACGAAGAGGCGGCGCCCGGCCAACCGCTCCGCGGCCGCCGGATCGAGCAGCTCGCCCGCCGCCGACAGGGCGACGGAGACCGCCGTGTTCGGCGCCCCCTCGGCGTACGCCGTGAACCGGCGGATCGCGCTGCCGTCGGCGAGCCGGTCCTCGGCGGTGGCGCTGACGACGGGCGTGGCGCCCCCGAGCGCCTCGGTGAGATGAGTGAGCACGCTCTCAGGCGTGTCCTTGGATGCCTTGGTCATGAGGATGTTCCTCTGTGCTGGAGCGGACCGATCCCCCAGAACTTCTGGGCCAGCAACACCTCAGGAGCGGCGAGGCCGCTGGCTGATACACCCACCGTGGTGCCATCTACAGTGACGCCATGGCCGTGCGCGTCGTCTTCTGCGACGACAACTACCTGGTCCGCGAGGGCGTGGCCGGGCTGCTCGCGGAGGCCGGCGAGGTCGACCTCCTCGAGGCGGTCGCCGACCCCGAGGCGCTGCACAAGGCCGTCGTGCTGCATCGCCCGGACGCCGTACTCACCGACATCCGGATGCCGCCGACGTTCACCACCGAGGGCATCGACGCGGCCAAGCGGATCCGGGCCGAGTTCCCCGAGACCGGGGTGGTGGTGCTGTCGCAGTACGTCGAAGAGGATTACGCCTTCGAACTGCTCTCCGACGGCGTGGAGGGGCTCGGCTACCTGCTCAAGGAGCGGGTGACGGAGGTCGACGAGCTGGTCCGCGCCTTGCACGACGTGGCCCGCGGTGGGTCGGCCCTGGACCCGAAGGTGGTCGAGGGGCTGCTGGCCCGGAAGGGCTCGACGGCGGGATCCACGCTGAGCGGCCTGACCGAGCGCGAGCTCGAGGTGCTGCGGGAGTTGGCGACCGGACGCAGCAACGCGGCCACGGCCAAGGCGCTCTTCATGAGCGAGCGCGCGGTCGAGAAGCACGTCGGCTCGGTGTTCCAGAAGCTCGGGCTGGTCAACGAATCCGACGTCAACCGGCGGGTGATGGCGGTGCTCGCCTACCTCGAGTCGACCGGAGGCGGGGCATGAGCGACGTCCGGGTCCTGGTCGTCGACGACCAGGAGCCGTACCGGCGCGCTATGTCCGCCGTGGTCGAGGCGACCGAGGGCTTCGAGGTCGTCGGCTCAGCGACCTCCGGCGAGGAGTCGTTGACCGCGACGGCCACGCTGCTCCCCGACCTCGTCCTCATGGACGTGCACCTGCCCGGCATCGACGGGATCGAGGCGACGCGGCGGATCACCGCCGACGAGAGCGGGACGGTGGTGTTCCTGCTGTCGACCTACGACGAGGACGAGGTCGACGCGGCCGGGTGCGGCGCAGCGACGTACATCCCGAAGGCGGCGTTCGGTCCCGACCGGCTTGTCACTGCCTGGCAGGAAGCGGCGCCACCGGGATCGTGAGGAAGAGCTCGTCCGGCGTGACGTGTAGCAGCCCACCGGTCGCTTCACCCCGGTCCGCGATGGCTCGCTGGTCGAGCCCGTCGAGCGGTCCCGCGACCCGGAGCACCAGCCGGTCGACGTGGTCGGTCACCTCGATCGACACCGGCCCGCCGTCGGCACCGAGCGCCTCGACGCAGCAGAAGTAGACCGCGGCCTCGACCCGCGGCGGGAACCGACGCGACACCTCGGCGGTCAACGTCACGCCGGCGGGCGAGCGGGCCACCAGCGCGCGGAGCGCGGGCGCCAGACCGGACCGCGCGAGCTGCGCGGGGAAGACACC
>DOWL01000198.1:22903-31972 GCA_003519585.1 Nocardioides sp.
GCAGCGCCTCCAACGCGCCGTTGGTGTCGTCGACCAGCCGATCGAGGCCGGGATCGGTCCCGTTCGCGACCGCCGCGCGGGCTCGGCCCACCTCGGCGGGGAGCGTCTCCAGGAACGGCTGTACGTCGCGCGCGATGGCCGCCTCCAGGGCTCGTCGCCCGGCGTCGTCGGCCGCGATCAGCCGCACCCGCGACGCGGCCAGCAGCCGAGTGGTCCGGTCCAGCTCGGCGACCCGGTCGGCGAGGGCGCCGGCCAGCGCGGTGTTGCGGAAGGCCATCGCGGTCTGATCGGCCAGCGCCTCGAGGAGGCGCAGATCTGACGCTCTCAGCGTGCGCCCCCGCTTGAGCGCCACGGCGATCCGGCCCAGCTCCCGGCCCTCGGTCCGCACCGGGACCACGTGGTCGGCCGCCGGCTCGGTGCCGGACCACCAACCCCAGGTCCCTGACACCGAGGCGCCGCCCGGGACGTCCAGCGTCGCCTGCGCGCCCCGGCCGGAGACCGCCCGCGCCGCGGCCTCCGCGACCGCCGGTAACAGGTCGTCGGGATCCGGCGCACCGGCGAGCCGGTTGCTGAACTCGGCGAGCGCGGCGTACGGCTGCGCCCGCGCGCCGTACGCCGCCCGGTCGGCGAGCCGGACCACCACGCGGCGCAGCGGCTGGAACGCGACCGCGACCAACGCCGCAGCGAGCAGGGAGAGCCAGAAGCCCCCGGTCCGGCCCTCGACCAACTGGGCCGAGACCACGACCAGCGCGGTGTAGCCGATCGCGGCGAACGCGGTCGCCGCCGCCACCACGAGCGTGCGGTTGATGATCACGTCGAGGTCATAGAGCCGGTAGCGCAGCACCGCCACCGCGAACAGGATCGGCATCAGGAAGAAGGCCACGTAGAGCGGCACTCCGGACACCCAGGTCTGCTCGCCGCCGTTGATCGCCTGCAGCGTCGCGAGCACCACGAGGCCGAGGACGGCGAGCCCCGCGGAGAGGGCGATCAGCCGAAGCTGTTGCCGCAGCTCGCCGGTGCTGCTGCGGAGCCGACGGACCATCGAGGTCAGCGCCAGGATCATCCCGATGCAGATGAGCAGGAAGCCGACGCTCAACAGGATCGCGCGGGGCAGACTGACGTCCTGGTCCGAGAGGATCAGCTGGTAGTCCCGTGGGTCGACGAGGAAGAGCGCGGCCTCGCAGAGCAGCGCACCACCCAGCGGCACCGCTGCGACCACGCGCCAGCGCCGCGACAGGAAGTGTCCGTCGGGGGCGAGCAGGTACATCAACGCCAGCAGCGCGATAGCGAGCTGTCCACCGAACAGCTGCGCGACCCAGGCGGCGACGCTGGCCAGCGTCGGAGTGTCGGGCCCGTCGCTCTCCTGCACCCAGTAGGCGTAGGCCTCGGAGAGCACGGAGAACGAGGTGAAGATGCCGATGGCGGTCAGCAGCCAGCCGATCGGGTGGCGTTCGTAGCGAGAGATGATCAGCGCGCCCATCACCGCACAACCGATGCAGGCACCGTGCACGAAGGGGAAGCCGTGCACCGCGACGGCGGTCTCGGACGTCAACGGCAGCGCCTGGGCGGACACCCACACGTCGACGCTCACCAAGACGACGGTGACCGCGGCCAGCGTCCACGCCAGGCGGGCCAACACGTCAACCACGCTCCGCTGCGACTGAGGCGGATGCGGGAACGGGGGCCGGGATCTCGACCCGCAGCCGGGTGCCCCGGCCGGGCTCCGAGGCGACCTCCAGCGCGCCGCCCGCCGAGTCGATCCGGTCGCGCATGTTGGCCAGGCCGGTGCCGTCGGCCACCAACGCCGTCTCGAAGCCGACCCCGTCGTCGGTCACGACGAGGATCAGCTCCTCCGGACCGGCGTCCACCTCGACCCGGATCGTGGAGGCCGCGGCGTGCTTGGTGGCGTTCTGGACAGCCTCGAGCGCACAGAAGTACGCCGCGGCCTCGACGTCGATCGGATACCTCACCGAGCCGCGGTCCACGACGGTCACGCCGTCGCGCAGGGCCTCACGCAGGGCAGTCGCGACGCCCGCTTCCTCCAGACCCATCGGGTAGATGCCGCTGGCCAACTGGTGCAGGGTGGCCAGGGCGTCGGCCGCGGCGCCCTCCTGAGCGGCCAGGAGCGCGGCGGCCCGGTCGGGCGCCGTACCGGCCAGCGTGGCCGCCAGCCGCAGGTTGACCGCCAGCGCGACCAGGTGCTGCTGGGCGCCGTCGTGGATGTCGCGCTCCAGGCGGCGGCGGGCCTCGTCCTGGGCGTCCACCAGCCGCTCGCGCGAGCGGCGCAGCTCGTCCTCCCGGCTGGACAGCTCGGCGAGCCGGCGCTCCAGGACGGCGCGCAGCCGGACGCCGCGGAGCACCAGGCCGGCCTGCGCGGCCAGGTCCTCGAAGAGCCGCTCCTCCACCGGGGTGAGCGACGTACCCTCCCGCTCCCGGAGCACCAGCATCCCGAGCTCCTCGTCACCGTGCCGGACCGGCAACCGGCGGGTGCCCAGATCCCAGCCCAGGGCGGCGGTACGGCGCGCGCCGGGCGGCCAGGTCGCTGCCGTGACGCGCTGGCCGTCGATCGCCACCCACACCCGCACCCACTGCGCGCCGGTGGCCTCCGCGAGCAGCCGGGCCATCCACAGCGGCAGCTCCTCCGCCGGCCCCGCGACGTCGACGGCGCCGGCGAACCGCCGCATCGCGTCGTACGGCGAGGGTCGGCCCCGGTGCACCACGCGGGCCGCGACGTCCTCCAGGCGGGTCAGCACCGCGTCGAAGGCCACCGCGACGATCGCGGTCGCGAGCACCGAGAGCCCGAGGTGGGGCGAGGACGTGTGCCCCAGCAACAGGCCGCCGAGGACGACGACGACGAGGTAGACGAGCACCACGAAGCCGACGACGCCGCCGAGCACCAGCCCCGCCGAGAGCCACTCGCGCCGCGACCGACGCCGCAGCATGCCGGACCACGGGGCGGAGGACCGACTCATCCCCGCAGTCTGCTCGTTCTCCCCGCCCGAGGGGAGGGCGCTACCCCCACCCGGGGGGTGCGGTTATCCGCACCGAGGCAGCCGCCGGAGCCGGGCGGCCAGCGCCGCAGACGGTGCGGTCGGCTCGATCGTCGCGGGGTCCCCCGCTGCGGTGTGCTCGGACCACGCCGTTCAGACCGGGCGGCGACCAACCAAGGAGAACCACACCATGTCTCTCAGCACCCTCTCTCACACCACCCACACCCCGCAGCCGGCCGCCACCGCTACCGCGGCACCGGCGGCCAGCGCCGTCGGCGTCACCAAGCGCTACGGCGCCGGGGAGGCAACCGTGGCCGCGCTCGACGACGTGTCGGTCGAGCTCGGCCGCGGCCGGTTCACGGCCATCATGGGGCCCTCGGGCTCCGGCAAGTCGACCCTGCTGCACGTGCTCGCGGGGCTCGATCGCCCCACCTCGGGTGAGGTCTACCTCGGCGACACCGAGATCACGCGACTCAACGACAAGCGGCTGACGATGCTTCGGCGGGACCGGATCGGCTTCATCTTCCAGTCCTTCAACCTGCTGCCGACCCTGACCGCCGCGGAGAACATCGTGCTCCCGATGCGGATCGCTGGTCGCAAGCCGGATCCGGATTGGGTCGCCTCCATCGTCGACACCGTCGGCTTGGCCGGCCGGCTCGAGCACCGCCCAGCGCAGCTGTCCGGTGGGCAGCAGCAGCGCGTGGCCGCGGCCCGGGCCCTCGCCTCACGACCCGAGATCGTCTTCGCCGACGAGCCGACCGGCGCCCTCGACTCGCGTTCGGGCACCGAGTTGCTCCGCTTCCTCCGCACTGCGGTGGACGAGCTCGGCCAGACCGTCGTGATGGTCACCCACGACGCGAGCGCGGCGGCGTACGCCGACCGCGTCCTCTTCCTCGCCGACGGCCACATCGTCGACGAGATGCACGACCCGACCGCCGAGGACGTCCTCGACTACATGAAGAACCTGGGAGCCTGAGATGTTGACCGCAACCTTCCGCAGCATGGTGGCGCACAAGCTGCGCCTCCTCCTGACCACGGCGTCGATCGCCCTCGGGGTCGCATTGCTCTCCGGGACGTTGATCCTCACCAACACCATGGGCGTCGCCTTCGACATGCTCTTCGGCAAGATCGGCTCCGGGACCGACGCGGTCGTCCGCGCCGAGGCGCCGTACACCCAGACCGACGGCGTCGGCACCAACCGCGGGCCGATCGACGAGGCTGTCCTCGACCAGGTCCGCCAGGTCGACGGCGTCCGTGCCGCCGAGGGCTCGGTCCAGGGCTACGCCCTGCTCACCGACACCGACGGCAAGGCGATCACGACCAACGGCGGCGCCCCCACCAACGGCTACAGCATGCCCGCCGACGAGGAGCTCCGCGGTGACGTCGAGCTGCTCAGCGGGCACGCCCCGACCAACGGTCGCGAGGTGGCCATCGACGCGACCAGCGCCGAGAAGCACCACATCCCGCTCGGCTCGACCATCAAGGTGCTCTTCCAGGGTCCGACCCAGGAGTTCACGGTGGTCGGCACCGTCGGGTACGGCGACGGGATCAAGGACCTCGGCGGCACGACGTCGGCCTACTTCGACCCGGCCACCGCCCAGCAGGTGCTCGGCACGCCGGGGACCTTCGACCGGATCGACGTGAGCGCGGTGAGCGGTGTCAGCCAGGCGATGCTGGCCCAGCGGCTGGCCCAGGTGTTGCCCGAGGGGACCGAGGCCGTCACCGGCGCCGCGGTCGCCAAGGAGAACGCTGATGCCACCAAGGAGAACTTCCGCATCGTCGGCATCCTGTTCGGGATCTTCGCGGGCATCGCACTGTTCGTCGGCTCGTTCATCATCTGGAACACCTTCACCATGACCGTCACCCAGCGGTCGCGGGAGATCGCGCTGCTGCGTGCCATCGGTGCCAAGCGGCGCCAGGTCCTGGGCAGCCTGCTGCTCGAAGCCGTCCTGCTCGGCCTGTTCGCCTCCGCGATCGGGTTCGCGGTCGGGATCGGCGTGGCCCAGGCGCTCAAGTGGCTGATGGACGCGGTCGGCTTCGCGCTGCCGTTCACGTCGCTGCAGATCGAGGCCAGCCAGGTCGTGATCTCGCTGGCGGTCGGCGTGGGCGTCACGGTGTTCTCCGCTCTGGTCCCCGCTCGGCGTGCCACCAAGGTGCTGCCGATCGAGGCGCTGCGCGAGTCGACGCCGGGAGCCGAGAAGCCCTCCGTCCGTCGTACCGTCCTCGGCCTGGCGGTCGTGGCCGGCGGCGCCGCGACCCTGCTCGACGCGCTGTACGGCGACGGCTCGATGAAGCTGTTCGGTGTCGGCCTCGCGGCCGCCATGGTCGGCGTGATCATCGCGCTGCCCGCCGCGGTCCGGCCGCTCGCCTCGGCGATCGGTACGCCGCTGCGGCTCCGGGGCCTCCCCGGAGAGCTGGCCAAGCAGAACGCGACCCGCAACCCGCGGCGTACCTCCGCCACTGCGGCGGCGCTGATGATCGGCCTCGCGCTGGTCGTGAGCATGGGCGTGTTCGCCTCGTCCCTCAAGGCGTCGTTCGGCGACGTCCTGTCCGACCAGGTGGACGCCGACCTGTACGTCGTCACCTCGAGCGCCCAGGCGCCGGGCTACAGCCCGTCGGTGCTGGCCGCCGTACAGAACACCGAGGGCGTCGACCAGGTCTCGGCCAATGGCTGGGGCATGGCGCGCTTCGACGGTGAGGACGTCGGCTACTCCTCGATCGACCCCGCGTCGGCCGAAGAGGTGCTGGCCCTGGGAGTCACGAAGGGTTCGCTCGCGGACCTGGACGACGACTCGGTGATGATCACCCAGGCCGCGGCGACCGCGCACGGCTGGCAGGTCGGTGACACGGTCAAGGCGGAGTTCGTCGAGACCGGCAAGCACCGGCTGCGGATCGCGGCGATCTATGCGGGCAAGGGCTGGATCAGCGACGACTACGTCGTGAGCCGGGCCGCCCAGGAGGCGCTTGCCGGACCGCAGCTGGTCACCGGAGCCTTCGTCACCATCGTCGACGGAGCCGATCGGAGCGAGGTCCAGGACGCCATTACGGCTGCCCTGGCCGACCACCCGGACGCGAAGGTCCTCGACCGGGCCGGCTTCGAGAAGGAGGCCAGCGGGTTCATCGACCAGCTGCTCACCTTCATGACCGTGATGCTGGCGCTGGCCGTGATGATCGCGCTGCTCGGCATCGTCAACACGCTGGCCCTGTCGGTCTTCGAGCGCACCCGCGAACTGGGTCTGCTCCGTGCGGTCGGCATGACCCGGGCCCAGGTGCGGGCCATGGTCCGCTGGGAGTCCGCGGTGATCTCGCTGATCGGGGCCGTGAGCGGCGCCGTCCTCGGGATCGGGATCGGGTTGGCCATGTCGCAGATCCTGAAGGACGAGGGCATCAAGTCGATCTCCATCCCGGTCGCGCAGATCGCGATCTACGTCGCGGTCGCCGCCGTGGCCGGTGTCCTCGCGGCCCTCGGTCCGGCTCGCTCCGCGGCCAAGGTCGACGTCCTCCGGGCGGTGGTCGCCGACTGACCCACTCGCTGCGCGGACTCCGAGCGGCCCGGCGGTTCTTCGGAACCGTCGGGCCGTTCGTGCGATGTCCCGCATCCGGACGCCGAAAGCCGGCTCGCCGGACGGGGAGCCATAGGGCATTTGCCCGATGCGTGGGACGGCGGGCTCGACCAGACTCCCCTGGCATGCGATTGAAGGTGACACCGGGGATGTCGTTGGCAGTCTCGATGCTGGCGCTGGTGATGGCATCGACCGGGACCGCGGTGGCGGCGAAGTCGATGCTCACCGGCAAGGACATCAAGGACGGATCGATCACCTCGGCCGACATCGCCAAGGGCGCGATCAAGTCCAAGCACCTGGCCAAGAAGTCCGTGAAAGGCGCCAACATCGCCGACGGGGGCGTCGGGAAGGGGCAGATCGACCCCTACTACGTGCCACCCCCGACCCAGATCTGTGCCAGCGGGGTCATCATCATCGGCCTGCCGAGCGACTGCCCCACCACCTGGGCGGACGCGCGGGCCACCAACCCTGCACTGCCGAACTCCGTGCCGCTCCCCGGGGGCGGGACGTGCTACGGAGGCCCGATCCCCTTCCAGGACGGCAGCCCCAGCAGCGTCAACTCCTGGGACCGGGCCAGCGGCTTCTACTACAGGATCTCCACGAACCCGTCGCCGACCCTCACCGTCAACATGACCTGGGGCAACACCCAGGACGTCACGACCCTGGGATTGTCCTTGATGAAGCTGCTTCCCAACGGCCAGACGGAGCCGGTGCCCAACGCACAGGTCAAGATCGCGCCGGCCGCGACCGGGGATACCGCATCCTCCCTCGCCTACGCCTTCCCCCCCGGCACCCTCAAGGCCGACGACCACTTCAGCATCGAGGCGTACGCCTGCACCACGGGCGCCGCGCCACAGCTCAAGTCCGTCGAGTTCTACTTCAAGCCGATGGTCTACTAGCCAGCCCGCTTGTGATCGGTGGCTACTCCGGCTCCCCGTCGAGGAACATCCGCAACCGCACGTTGTTGCGCTCGGCCCCACTCACCTCGGGGTTGTTGAGGACGCGACAGACCCACCCCAGCCGCAGCGCGGGCGGTACGGCGGCGCGCAGCTCGGGCCGGCCCGGCGCGTAGCGGTCGAGATAGCTGTCGACGTAGGGCCAGATGTCCTCGGAGTCGGCCACGTCGTCGAGGCCCCAGGCCACGCCACCCTCGAGGGTCACCGACATCGTGAAGAACGGGTGCGAGACGACCGCGTCGCCCCAGTCGAGGATCAGATTGCGGCCATCCTTCACGAAGACCTGACCGTCGTGCAGGTCGTCGTGCTGGAGCGTCTCGGCCACGTCGTACGACGCGAGCTCGTCGACCAGCTCCCGCACCAGCGGCACCGCGTCCCGGAACCGCGGCTCGACCCAGTCCTGCGCGACCAGCTCGGCGTACCGGTCGGCCAGGCCGGCCAGCCGCAGGTCCGGCAGCCCAGCCGCCACCAGCTCTTCGACATCCGGCTCGAGCGCGTGGTGCAGGTCGGCGGCGCCCGCGAGTACGTCGTGCCAGCGGGCCAGGCTCTGCTCCTCGACCACGACCTCGCGCAGCAGCTCGCCGGCGTCGGCCATCAGCATCCAGCCCCGGTCGAGGTCGCGACCGAGCAGGGCCGGCACCCGCTCGGGCACCTTGGTCGAGACCTTGTCCACGACCAGCACCTCGTGCCGCAGCGCCTCGGTGTTGGCCTTGAACCACACCGGGCCGTCCGCGGTCGGCACCCGCAGCACCGTCGACCACGACCGCACGTGCGGTTGCTCGACGTCGCCGCTGCGCTCGCGGCCGAGATCGGCCAGGCGCTGATCCACCCAGGAGACGGCCTCGGCCAGGAACGCCGGGTCCGCCCACCGCACGAGCTCGTCCGAGGTCACGGGCGCCGAGTCTGCAGCACCCGGAAGCCCTTCGCACTCGCAATTCGCTCGGTCTGGTAGCCCTGCTCGCCCAACCAGCGCTGCAGCGAGTCGGCGCCGAGGTTCTTGCCGACCACCAGGACAGCGCGGCCGCCCGGCACCAGCCGCGGCAGCCAGGTGAGCAGGAGCTCGTGCAGCGCCGCCTTGCCGATCCGGATCGGCGGGTTCGACCAGAGCTCGTCGAAGGTCGCGTCCGCGGGTACGCCGCTCGGAGTGGTGGCGCTGAACCGGTCGGCCAGCCCGAGCGTCGCGGCGTTCTCGTTGGCCAGCAGCAGGGCGCGCTCGTTGACGTCCACGCCGGTCACGACCGCGTCGCCGGCGGCCGCCGCGATCGCGAGCCCGATGACGCCGTACCCACAACCCAGATCGAGGATCCGGCCGCCGGCGGGCGGGTCGGTCTCGCGGAACAGCACCGCCGTGCCGATGTCGACCCGACCCTGTGCGAAGACGCCGGAGCCGCTGGCGAGCTCCAGCTCGTGGCCCCACACGGTCGCGGCCACCGACGTACGGCGGAACGGCACCGACGGATCGGCCGAGAAGTAGTGCTCCTCCGGCGGCTCAGCCACGACGCATCCTGGTGATCTCGACCCGGGCCCCGAGTTCGGCATCCGGCGGATAGTCGACCTCTT
>DOWL01000198.1:32110-38189 GCA_003519585.1 Nocardioides sp.
GCTTCGAGGGTCAGCCCGTGCGCCGGAGCCACCGCGACCGCGGAGTCGCGCTGCGCCGCCGCCAGCACCTCTCCCGCCCAGGCGACGTCCCGTCGCCCCTCGCCGATCGCCAGCAGGCAACCGACCAGGGAGCGGACCATGCTGTGGCAGAACGCGTCGGCCCGCACGTGTGCGACCAGCAGGCCGTCCGGCTCCCGAGCCCAGACCAGGTCGAGGAGGGTCCTGATCGTGGTCGCCCCCTCACGTCGCTTGCAGAACGCCGCGAAGTCGTGCTCGCCCACCAGGGCCGCCGCGGCGGCGTTCATCAACGCCTCGTCGAGCGGACGTCCCCAGGTGAGGGCATAGCCGCGCCGCAGCGGGTCGGCGAGCTCGGGCCGGTCGGCCACCCGGTACGCGTACCGACGCCACAGCGCCGAGAAGCGCGCGTCGAACGCCTCCGGCGCCTGCACCGCGCGGTGCACGCGCACGTCCGACCCGATCACCCCGTTGACCCGCCGGGCGAGCCGCTCCGGCCCCTCCGGCAGCTCGTCGAGGTCGAGGTGCACGACCTGGCCGCGGGCGTGCACTCCAGCGTCGGTCCGGCCCGCGCAGGTGAGCGTGACCTCGGGGACCCGCAGCACGGTTGCCAGCGCGGCGGACAGGTCACCCTCGACGGTGCGCAGCCCCGGCTGCGCGGCCCAGCCGTGGAAGCCGGAGCCGTCGTAGGCGACGTCGAGACGGATCCGCACCTGCCGAAGCGTAGTTCCTCGTCGAGTGACGCGAGGGTGCTGTGAAATGGGCCGGTTCGCAGCACTTTCTCGTCACTCGACGCCAACTAGGCTGGAACGGTGGCAGACCCCGCAATCATCCTGGTGTCCGAGCACTACGCCGACACCCTGCTCGAGGTGTTCTACCGGCGCTACGGGCACGACTACGTCCTTCGCTCCGCGCGTTCGTGCACCGAGGCCGAGAAGATCGCCCAGGAGATCAAGGACTCCGGCGAGGCGGTGGCGCTCTTCGTCAGCGACTCCCGGCTCCCCGACGTCCAGCACATGTTCGAGGCGGTGCACCGTTTCCGGCTCGTTCTCCCGACCGCGCGCCGGGTGATCGCGGCGCATTGGGACTACTTCCTGCACGACGCCGAGGAGCTACGCGCCGGGCTGGCGAGAGGCAAGTACGACGCGTACCTGCTGATGCCCCGCGGCAACCGCGACGAGGAGTTCCACAACGCGATCACCGAGCTGCTCTCCGACTGGACGGCCACCGTGCCCCAGCCCGAGGTGGTGAGCGCGAAGGTCATCTCCCCGGCACATGACGGCCTCACCATGGCGATCCGGGACTTCCTCGACCGGATGGGCATGCAGAACAGCGTGTACGACCCTCACGACCCCCACCTCGCGGAGTTCATGCCGCGTCTCTACGAGGAGCTCGGCACCGACCAGCCCCGCTATCCCGTCGTCTGGTCGCCGGCCCGCGGAGCGATCCAGGCCTCCTCGGTGCGTGACGTCGCCCGCTCGATCTACCCCCGCACCTACGACGAGGACGACGAGGTCGTCGACCTGGCTGTCGTCGGAGCCGGACCGGCCGGGCTCGCGGCCGCGGTGTACGCCGCCTCCGAAGGGTTGACCGTGCGCGTGCTCGAGGCCGAGGCGGTGGGTGGCCAGGCCGGCACCAGCTCGATGATCCGCAACTACCTCGGCTTCCCGCGCGGCATCTCCGGGATGCGGCTGGCGCTGCGGGCGCGCAACCAGGCGATCCGCTTCGGCACCCGTTTTCTCACCGGCTGGGAGGTCACCGGCTTCGAGCCGGGCCGCGACGGCGCGCCGCACGTGCTGCGGTGCGAGGACGACGAGGTGCGCGCCCGGTCGGTGCTGCTCGCCACCGGCGTCGCCTACCGCAAGCTCGGCGTACCAACCCTCGAAGATCTGGTCGGCAACGGCGTCAACTACGGCGCCGCGATGACCGCTGGCCGCGAGATGGAGGGGTACGACGTCGTGGTGGTCGGCGGGGGCAACTCGGCGGGCCAGGCGGCACTGCACCTGTGCCGGTTCGCGGCGTCGGTGACCATCGTGGTCAGGCGTCCCGGGCTCGAGGAGACGATGTCGGACTACCTCATCAAGGAGATCGGCTACCAGGAGCGGATCGACGTCATGCCGTGCACGCGGGTGGTCGACGGCGGTGGTGAGGGCGTGCTCGAGTGGTTGACCCTCGAGGACACCAACACCCGGGAGTGCACGCGCAAGGACGCCCGCGGGCTCTTCCTGCTGCTGGGCGCCGAGCCGCGCTGCGACTGGCTGCCTCCAGAGCTGGCCCGGGACAAGAACAGCTTCGTGCTCACGGGTCGTGACGTGCCGCGTGATCAGTGGGTCGACGGGATCCCACCCGCCAACCTGGCGACCACCGTGCCCGGCGTCTTCGCGGCCGGCGACATCCGCTCCGGCTCGATGAAACGGGTCGCGGCCGCGAGCGGCGAGGGCGCCTCCGTCGTACCCCTCGTCCACTCCTTCCTCGCCCCCACCCCTGAGGACGAGGAAGCGGTCGCACCTGTGGGCTAACCCAGCTCGTGTCGGTACGGCGGGTCGGCGCCGGGCCGGGAGACGGTCACGGCGGCGGCGCGAGCGGCGTGCTCGAGGACCTCGGTGACCTCGGCCCGCGGGAGTGAGGCGAGGGCGGCGCGAGCGTCGGCGCCGAGCCGGCCGCGCTCCCACAGCGCATCGATGAGCCCGGCGCCGAAGGTGTCGCCCGCGCCGATGGTGTCCGCGACGACGACCGGCCGGGACTCGATCTCGACCGGGCCCTCGCGGTCGAGCCAGAGCGCCCCGTCGGCCCCACGGGTGACCGCCACCGCCGCGGGACCGAGCTCCAGCAACGCCGCAGCGGAGTCGGCGAGGGAGCGGCCCGGGTAGAGCGCCTCCAGGTCCTCGTCGCTGGCCTTGACCAGATCGGCGACCGCGACCATCCGCTCCACCGTCGCCACCAACTCCGGACCGGTGCCGGTGACCGCGGGACGGGCGTTGACGTCGTAGGTCACCGTGGCTCGCTCCCGCAGCCGGGTCAGCAGCGCGAGCACGTCGTCGGCGCCGGGCGCCAACACCGCACCGAGCGAGCAGGTGTGGGCCACGAGAGGGTCCTCATCGTCGGGCACCGGTAGCAGCCGCCAGTCGAGGTCGAAGGAGTACTCCGCCGCCCCGGCGGTCCCGATCGTGGCGCGGGCGGTCGACGTGTGCTCCACCGCGCCCGGGTCGGTGGCCAGCGTGACCCCGGCCCGTTCGAGGTGCGCCGCGATCATGGCGCCGTGATGGTCGCGGGCGAAACTGGTGGCCAGCCGGGTGGGCCGGCCCAGCCGGGCCAGGGCGACGGCCACGTTGGCGGCGCTGCCGCCGGCGTACTCGTGCAGATGGCCGCTCAACGTCTGCACGATGTCGACCAGGGACTCCCCCACCACGAGTACGCCGCGTTCCATGGCCTGTCTCTACCACGACTCCGTGGCAGGATGACGCCGTGCCGGCGGCGAAGATCATCGGGCTCGTGTCTCAGTGACCCGATATCTCCTGTACGGCGCCGGGGCGGTCGGCGGTGTGATCGGCACGCGACTGCACCTCGCCGGCCACGAGGTGACCGTCGTCGCCCGGGGCGCCCATCTCGCCCGGATCCAGACCAACGGCCTGATCCTCGACACCGCCACCGGGCGGCACCAGGTCCGGCTCGCAGCCACCGACACCGCGGCAGACGTCCACTGGACGGACGAGACCGTCGTCCTACTCGCGGTGAAGTCGCACCAGACCGAGGTGGCGCTCGCCGATCTGGCCGAGCACGCACCACCGTCCACGCCGATCGTCTGCGCGCAGAACGGCGTGGCCAACGAGCCCGCGACCTTGCGCCGGTTCGCCCGCACCTACGCAGTCACCGTGATGCTGCCGTCGGAGCACCTCGAGCCGGGCGTCGTGGTCCAGGGCTGCCACCCGGTGCCCGGCATCCTCGACATCGGCCGCTATCCGGCGGGCACCGACGAGCTCGCCGAGCAGATCGCGGGTGATCTGCGGTTGGCCGGCTTCGAGTCAGTCCCGCGGGCCGACATCATGGCGTGGAAGTACCGAAAGCTGGTCACCAACACCGTCGGCGACGTCGCGACCGTGTGGCCCGAGCAGGCAGAGGAGCTGCAGCTCCTGGTGCGCGCCGAGTGCGAGGCGGTGCTCGCTGCCGCCGGCGTACCGCTGGTCAGCCACGAGGAGGACCAGGCTCGTCGCGGCGACCTGCTCCGGGGCCGCCCGGAGGTCGACGGCCCCAACTCGCTGGGCCAGAGCCTGGCGCGGGAGATGCCGACCGAGGTCGACTTCCGGGCTGGGGAGGTCGTGCTGCTGGGTCGGCTGCACCGCGTACCGACCCCGGTGACCGAGCGGCTCCAGCAGGAGGTACATCGGCTGGCCCGGTCCTGCTGAAATGACGATGACCCGCCCGATCAGCTCGGGCGGGTCATCGCGAAGCGGTCGTGCTCAGGCCTTGTCGGCGTCCTCGACGGACTCCTCGGCAGCCTCAGCCTCAGGGGCCTCGTCGGCGGCTTCAGCCTCGGGAGCCTCCTCGGCAGCCTCGGCCTCAGGGGTCTCCTCGACAACGTCGGCCTCGGCCTCCGGAGCCTCAGCCTCCTCGACCTCGTCGGCTGCGGGAGCCGGCTCGGCCGCCTTGGGCTCGGCCTTCTTCCGCTCTGCCGACTTACTCCGTGCCGGCTTGGGGTCGTACTTCTCGGTCACCAGCTCGATGACCGCCATCGGGGCGTTGTCGCCCTTGCGCGGACCGATCTTGGTGATCCGGGTGTAGCCACCCGGCCGCTCCTCGAAGCTCGGCGCGATCTCGGTGAACAGCACGTGCACGACCGACTTGTCGCGGATGGTCTTGAGGACCTCGCGCCGGTTGTGCAGGTCGCCCCGCTTGGCCTTGGTGATCAGCTTCTCGGCCACCGGCCGCAGCACGCGGGCGCGCGCCTCGGTGGTGGTGATCCGGCCGTGCTCGAACAGCGCCGTGGCGAGGTTGGAGACGATCAGCTTCTGGTGCGCGGGGCTGCCGCCGAGGCGGGCACCCTTCTTGGGAGTGGGCATCGTGGTTCTCTCATCTCTCCGGCCGTGTCAGGTACCGGGGTAGACGACCCGGGATGGGTCGGTTTGGGGTCTAAAGCTGCTCGTCCTCGACGTACGCGTCGTCGTAGTCGTCGTCGCCGTACGCCGCGAGGGCGGCGTGCGGGTCGAAGCCCGGCGCGCTGTCCTTGAGCGAGAGGCCCATCTCGTGCAGCTTCGCCTTGACCTCGTCGATCGACTTGGCGCCGAAGTTGCGGATGTCGAGCAGGTCCTGCTCCGAGCGGCTGATGAGCTCACCCACGGTGTGGATGCCCTCGCGCTTGAGGCAGTTGTAGGAGCGGACGGTCAGCTGCAGGTCCTCGACCGGGAGGGCGAGGTCGGCAGCCAGCTGCTCGTCGACCGGCGAGGGACCGATGTCGATGCCCTCGGCCTCGACATTGAGCTCCCGGGCCAGGCCGAACAGCTCGACCAGGGTCTTGCCGGCCGAGGCGATGGCGTCGCGCGGCCGGATCGACGGCTTGGTCTCGACGTCGATGACCAGCTTGTCGAAGTCGGTGCGCTGCTCGACGCGGGTGGCCTCGACCTTGTAGGTGACCTTGAGGACGGGGCTGTAGATCGAGTCGACCGGCATCCGGCCGATCTCGTTGTCGGCACCCTTGTTCTGGACGGCCGAGACGTAGCCGCGGCCACGCTCGACGACCAGCTCCATCTCCAACTTGCCCTTGTCGGACAGGGTGGCGATCTTGAGGTCGGGGTTGTGCACCTCGACACCGGCCGGCGGGGTGATGTCGGCCGCGGTCACGTCACCGGCACCCGACTTGCGGAGGTACATGGTGACCGGCTCGTCGTGCTCCGAGGAGACGACGAGGCCCTTGAGGTTGAGGATGATCTCGGTGACGTCCTCGGTGACGCCCTCGATGGTCGAGAACTCGTGGAGCACGGAGTCGATCCGGATGCTGGTGACCGAGGCACCGGGGATCGACGAGAGCAGCGTGCGACGCAGCGAGTTGCCGAGCGTGTAGCCGAAGCCG
>DOWL01000198.1:38313-38538 GCA_003519585.1 Nocardioides sp.
GAGCGTGTAGCCGAAGCCGGGCTCCAGCGGCTCGATGACGAACCGCGAGCGGAACTCGTCGACGGACTCCTCCGACAGGGTGGGGCGCTGTGCGATGAGCACTTGATCTTTCCTTTCCGGGCCCGACCGCTATATGAGGGACCCGAATGTTGCGTGGCGGCGGTGTGGAGTTGTGGAGGTGCGGGTGAGGACTACTTCTTGGAGTAGTACTCGACGATGAGCTGC
>DOWL01000228.1:0-696 GCA_003519585.1 Nocardioides sp.
GTCACATCGCCCTGGTGGTGGCGGTCGACCGCGTCGATCGCGGGTACGTCGACCAAGCTGCCCGAGCCGTGCACCTGTGCGGTGGTGGGCCGGAGCTCCGGACCATTGCCGAGGTCGTCCTCGTGGTCCACGCCGGTCCCGCCGGTGAGGATCGCCCGCGCCAGCTCGCGCACGAACACCGGGTCCGCGCACCCGTCGTACACCCAGCGCGGCCCCAGCTCGGAGTGATCGCAGGTCCCGACCAGGTGCTGGCCGGCGCCGTCGAGTTCGGCGGCGCGATAGGTCAGCGGCAGGAAGTACGTCGGCAGCCCCTCGGCACCGAAGAGGAACCCCTCGAGCCCCACCTCGTGGACCGGGTCCTCGAACCGGAAGGCGCCGAGCGGCTTGCGGTCGGAGTGGCCGTCGAACCAGGGTCGGCTCGGCAGCCAGGCTTCCATCAGCTCTCGCTTGGACGGCGTCAGGGTCGCGTTGGGATAGACGATCGCCATGGCGGTGAGCCTAGGGCCGCGCCGACACCCCCGGCGATCGGAGATCCTGCCGTCGATCCTCGCGAATCGGTCACGTGGACGGCGGCCGGCTCGGATTTTCGTCGACTGTCTCCGTCCCTCGGAGCACGCCTGGGCGGCCCGTCCCGCGACGCCGTCGTCGGTGCCCGGTCGTAGGGTCGGAGACGTGGCGGGCGGACAGGTGCGGGTG
>DOWL01000228.1:809-7400 GCA_003519585.1 Nocardioides sp.
GGGTGTGGCGACCCGACTGGCCGTGCCCCGTGCCGGCGATGTTGGGGCAGCAGCGCCATGGTGGCGGCGATCCGACCTACCGCGTCGATGACCGGCGGCGCGTCTGGCGCGGGATCCGCACCCCCGAGGGCACCGCGACCCTCGCCATCCGTCCGCTCGATATCCAGGGTGAGGTCCATGCCGAGGCGTGGGGCGAGGGAGCACAGTGGGCCTTGGAGTCGGTGCCCGGTCTGCTGGGGGCGCACGACGACTGGTCGGGCTTCGAGCCGCGGCACCCCGTCCTCGCCGAGGCGTGGCGCCACCATCCTCACCTGCGTCTGGGCCGCAGCGGCTTGGTCCTGGAGTCCCTCGTCCCCGCGATCATCGAGCAGAAGGTCACCGGGCAGGAGGCGTTCGCAGGCTTCCGGCGGCTCGTCCATCGGTACGGCGAGCGCGCGCCCGGCCCCGGTCACGAGCTGCGGCTCTGGGTCCAACCGGCTCCCGGGACGCTGCGCCAGATCCCGTCCTGGGAGTGGCTCCGGATGCACATCGACCCCGCCCGCAGCCGGGCGGTCGTCACGGTCGCCCGGGTCGCCGAGAGCCTCGAACGCACGGTCCACGGCAGCCATGAGGAGGCCGACCGCAAGCTCCGCAGCATTCCCGGCATCGGCGTCTGGACGAGCGCGGAAGTGCGCCAGCGGTCGCACGGCGACCCCGACGCGGTCTCGTTCGGCGACTACCACATCGCCAAGGACGTCGGCTGGGCGTTGACCGGCACGCCGTTCGACGACGCGCAGCTCGAGGAGTTCCTCGAGCCGTGGCGACCTCAGCGCGGCCGGGTCCCGGCGTTGGTCGCGAGCGCCGGCCTGCGCCGGCCGCGGCACGGGCCCCGGATGGCGCCGCGCACCCATCTGCCGGTCCGGAGATGAGTCGGAGAACAACCATGTCGGATCCGAGGCGACCCGTTCGTCGTACTGCGACAACCGACCTACGAAAGGCATCGACGTGAAGTACCTCATGCTCGTCACCCTCGACCCGAGCCACGACGCCGACGACCCCAGCAGCGCGGACCCGACCGGCACCCTCGACGTCGACGACTGGGTGTCGAAGTACGACGCCGCCGGAGTCCGGCTGATGGGCAACCAGGTCCGGATGGCCGAGGACGCCACCAGCGTCACCAGGCGCCGGGGCGAGCTCCTGGTCACCGACGGTCCCTACGCCGAGTCCCGCGAGTGGATCGTGGGGTTCGACGTCCTCCAATGTGCCGACCTCGACGAGGCGATCCGGGTCGCCTCCGAGCATCCGATGGCGGCCAGTGGCCGGCTGGAGCTGCGTCCGTTTGTCGAAGACTGACGATCCGAGCGAGGCGCTCGCGCAGGCGCTGGCCGACCAGCGGCTGCGGATCGTGGCCTCGCTCATCCGCACCACCCACGACTGGGACCTCGCCGAGGATGCCGTCGCCGACGCGGCCGAGCGGGCTCTCCTGACCTGGCCGCGCGACGGCGTACCCCGCAACCCCGCGGCCTGGCTCACCACGACGGCCCAGCGCCGGGCGCTCGACGTGATCCGTCGCGCGGGCACCGAACGCACCAAGCTCGCCGAGCTCGGAGCGCAGCAGCAGCTCGATGGGCAGCTGGATGAACTGGGGGATCGCGAGCGAGAAGAGACCGGTGTGCTGATCGACGACCGGCTCCGGCTGGTCTTCACCGCCTGCCACCCGGCGCTCCCGATGGATGCGCGGGTCGCGCTGACCCTCAAAGTGGTGGCCGGGCTCAGCACCGCGGAAGTGGCGCGGATGTTCCTCGTCGAGGAGGCGACGATGAGCCAGCGGCTGCTGCGCGCCAAGCGGAAGATCGCTCACGCCGCGATCCCCTACCGCGTTCCCGAGGCCTCCGATCTGCCGGAACGGCTCGACGCTGTCCTGGCGGTCATCTACCTCGTCTTCACCCAGGGGTACGCCGGCGCGGCCGCGCCGCAGTTGGCCGAGGAGACGATCCGGTTGGGCCGGCTCGTGGTCGACCTGATGCCCGACGAGGACGAGCCACGGGGACTGCTGGCACTGATGCTCGCCCAACACGCCCGCCGGGATGCCCGGCTGGTCGACGGCAAGCTGGTCACCCTCGAAGACCAGGACCGCTCGCGGTGGGATCGCCAATCCATCGAAGAGGCCCTGTCGCTGACCATGCTCGTGGGGCGGGTGCCGGGTCCCTATCGACTGCAGGCCGAGCTGGCTCTCACCCACCTGCGAGCGGCCGACGCGGCGGAGACGGATTGGAGACGCATCGAGCGCCTCTATGACCGGCTCTATGCGCTGCAGCCCACGCCCGTCGTCGGGCTCAACCGCGCGGTGGCGATCGGGATGGCCCAGAGCCCGGCACGCGGGCTGATGGCCCTCGACCAGCTCGCCGACCATCCGGCGCTGCGCGGCCTCCACCTGCTGCCCGCAGTTCGGGCTGACCTCCTCGCGCGCGCCGGCCGCACCACCGAGGCGGTCGAGCAGCTCGACCGCGCGCTGGAGCTGGCGCCCACGGAGCAGGAGCGCGAGCAACTCGCCCGCCGCCGTACCCACCTGTCGTCCGATTCGTCTGCGGACTGACCGCGTTTCCCGGGGTGCTGGCCGCAGACGAATCGGTGCCGGACGGGAGATGGTGGTCCGGTGACCACGACAGTGCAGGACCAGGCTCGGACGGCGGAGCTCCGGGAGCGTGACACCTACCTCGGCGCCGGGCTCCTCGAGTGCGACATCGTGATGAAGGGTGGGATCACCAGCGGCGTCCTCTACCCGCTGGCCGTCTGCGAGCTCGCGACGCGCTACCGGATGCGCAGCGTCGGCGGTACGTCGGCCGGAGCGATCGCCGCAGCCGCCGCCGCTGCTGCCGAGGTCGGTCGTAGGTCGGACCGGGCCGGCAGCGGCTTCGACGGCCTGGCCCGGCTGCCGGAGTGGCTCGGCACCGACGAGCACCTGCTCGGGCTGTTCCGACCGCCGCGGGCGACGCGTCGCGAGCACGCGCTGCTGATGCAGATGGTCCGGCCCGGCGCGACGGTCGTGGGGAAGATCGCTGCGCTGCTCGGCTCCGGGCTCTTCTCCCGGCGTTGGTGGCTCCCGGCGCTGGGTGCGCTGCCCGGTCTGATCCTGTTGGTCGCCCTCGCCGTGGGCGCGAAGGGTTCGCCGCTGACCTGGGTCGCCCTGGTCGTGGCGGTGCTGCTGGCCGTGCTCGGCCTGGCGCTCGGCGCACTGGCCGCCGTACTGGTCTCCGGAGGACGGGCGCTGACCGAGAACCACTACGGCATCGTGGCCGGGTCGCGGTCCGTCGATGGCGAGGACTCCCTGTCCGACTGGCTCGCCGATCGGCTCGACGAGCTCGCGGGCATCGGCCATACCGACGCCGGGCTACTCACCTTCGGCGACCTCCGCGGTGCGGGCGTCAACCTCGAGATGATGACCACCAACGTCACCGAGGGCCGCCCCTACCGGCTGCCCGGCGACCTGGGCGGCCGGTTCTACTTCGACGAGGAGCAGTTCCGGCTGTTCTTCCCCGATCGCGTGGTCGACCACCTCATCGCGCACGCGCCGGGCGAGCGGACCCCAACAGGCTTGGTGCCGTTGCCGCCGGCCGACCTGCTCCCCGTGGTCGTCGCCACCCGGATGAGCCTGAGCTTTCCGGTGCTTCTCTCGGCGGTGCCGCTCTACACCGTCGATCGGTCGAGGCTGACCTGCCGTCCGGAGACCTACGAACGCTCGTGGTTCTCCGACGGCGGGATCGCGTCCAACTTCCCGATCTCCTTCTTCGACTCGCTGCTGCCCTCGCGGCCGACGTTCGGGATCAACCTGCGGCCCTTCCACGAGTGCCACCCGATCAGCGACGACGAACGACGCAACGTCTGGATGCCACGCACCAACGGCGGCGGGATCCTCGAGTGGTGGGCGCACTGGCCCGAGGACAAGGGGCTGCGGAGTCTGGGGATGTTCCTGTGGTCGATCGTGCGGACGATGCAGAACTGGGTGGACAACACCCAGACCCGGGTCCCGGGCTACCGCGACCGGATCGTGCACATCTCACACACCGACGCCGAGGGCGGGATGAACCTCGCCATGCCACCCGACGTACTCGACCGGCTCACCGAGCGCGGCCGGTGTGCCGGAGAGCGGCTGTGGACCTACTACACGACACCGCCCGGCGAGCCGCTGCCCGTCGAAGCACTCGACGCACTGGATCGGGCCGAGGCCGCGCCCCGGGCGGTGTCGTGGGAGAACCACCGCTGGGTGCGACTGCGCAGCTCGCTCGCCCTCGTCTCCGACGCCGTCGACTCCATGTCCGATGCCCTGCAGGAGCGGTACGCCGCCGACCTGGACGCGGAGCTCGGCGCCGCTCCGGGCTACCGGTTCACCAACCTCGACCAGCGCGAACTGGCCCAGTCGCTCGCCTCCGGCCTGCGCCGCCTGGCGGACGACTGCGATGCCATCGAGGCGCGCGGGCCGAACGTCCCGCTCCGGGTCGGAGCACCCTCCCCGGCGCCGTCGCTGCGGATCGCACCGGGCGTACGCCAGCAGGATTGAATGCGCGACGTCCTCACAGGAACGGTCGCAGCGGCCGGAGCACCATCTCGGTGAACCGTCGGTGCAGGTCGCGTGCCTCCCACTCGCCCTGGGTCAGCTCGATGCAGTTGGACTGGTCGACCGTCCAGATGTCCTCGAGCGTCCGCGCCAGCCCCGGGTCGATCACCTCGACGTTGATCTCGTAGTTGCCGGTCAGGCTCAGCCGGTCGATGTTCGCGGTGCCGACGGTCGACCAGGAGCCGTCCACGGTGGAGGTCTTCGCGTGCACCATGGCGTCCTTGAAGCGGAAGATCCGCACCCCGGCCTCGAGCAGCTGGGAGAAGTAGCCCCGGGAGAGCCAGTCGGCCACGACGTGGTTGGACTTGAGCGGCACCAGGAGGCGTACGTCGACCCCGCGTCGCGCCGCCGTCGTGAGCGCCTCGACGAAGTCGGCGTCGGGGATGAAGTACGCGCTGGTCATCCAGACGTTGGTGCTCGCCCGGTTGATCGCCTCGATGTACATCCCTCGGATGGGGAACATCCACAGCCGCGGCACGTTGCGCTGCAACCGGATCTGCGACTCCCAGGTGCTCGCGGTCTCGACCAGCAGGGGGCGCTCGCTGGCCCGGAACCGACGCCGGCGGTGGAGGTTCCAGAAATCCGCGAAGGCCCGACGCAGGTCGGCGACACCCGGCCCGGTGATCCGCACGTGGGTGTCGCGCCATTCGGTCTCGTAGGCCGCGCCGATGTTGTAGCCGCCGACGTAGCCCTCCTTGTCGTCGACCACGAGCACCTTGCGGTGGTCGCGGCCGTAGCGACGTAGGTCGAAGAAGCGCCAGCCGGCGCCGTACACGGGGTAGCGCAGCACCTTCATCGACGGCGGGAACCGCTTGAATCGCGGCGAGACCACCAGGTTGGCGAACCCGTCGTAGATGCAGTAGACCTCGACACCGCGCTCGGCCGCGTCCGCCAACGCGGCCTTGAACCGCTCGCCGACCTCGTCGCCCTTCCAGATGTAGGTCTCGAACAGGATCTGCCGCTGCGCGCCCTCGATGGCGCGCAACATGTCGGCGTACAGGTCCTGCCCGAACGTGTAGGTGGTGATCGTGCCTTGGCCGACCTCGACGGAGGTGGGCGGCGTCGTCGGGAACGGCTTGGGCTTCTTCCCCCGCCGTCGGTAGGAGTCGACCAGGCTCATCCCGATCCCGATCGCCATGGGGACGCCGAAGACCACGGCCAGGGTCCGCCGGATCCAGCGCAGGACCCTCTCGACGGTCTGCGCGCTCACACGGCCAATCTAGTGAACCGGCGTTACGCGCCGTCGAGGAGTTCCACCAACTTCTTCGGCGCCACTTGTCGGTAGGCGTCCCGCACCACCTCGTCGACCTCGTCCCAATCGGGCTCCCGGTCGCCGACCCGGTCGATGCGGACCCCGACCCAGCCGCGGTGACCGACGTACGGCGGGCGGAAGAACCGTGCGGGGTCGGAGCCGATCAGCTCCTCCTGGGCTCCGGGCGGCGCCGCGCACCAGAACGCCAGGTGGTCGGCGCCGTGATGGTGGTCGTCGAGCATCACGAACTGTTTGCGGCAGAAGAACGACACCTCGCCGTGGCTGAGCTTCTCGGTCACCTCGGGCAGCGCGGTGGCGATGACACGGAGACGGTCGACCGGGTCCATGGCTCCGATCCTGCCCGTTCGGTCCAGGCTCAGCCCGTCTCACCCGCCCGGAAGCCGTTGTCGGTGCCCGCCCGTAGTCTCGACACATGCGTCCTGTCACCGATCTCAAGCGCCGCGTGGCGCCGTTCAAGGTCGAGTCCGATTTCGACCCCAGCGGCGACCAGCCGGCGGCCATCGCCGAGATCAGCAAGCGGATCAACGCCGGCGAGCAGGACGTCGTGCTCCTCGGCGCCACCGGCACCGGCAAGACCGCCACGGTCGCGTGGGTGGCCGAGCAGGTGCAGCGTCCGGTGCTGGTGATGCAGCCCAACAAGACGCTCGCGGCCCAGTTCGCCAACGAGCTGCGTCAGCTGTTCCCGGGCAACGCGGTCGAATACTTCGTCTCCTACTACGACTAC
>DOWL01000178.1:0-203 GCA_003519585.1 Nocardioides sp.
CGAGGTCGCCGATGTTCTCGCCCACCGTGAGGGCGCCGTTGACGTGCTCGTCGTCGGGGAGGTCACGCGGCGAGAAGCCGTCGTACTGCTCGATCAGCGCCTTCGACTTCACCTCGAACGCCGCCTTGTCGTCGGGGGTCCACCAGTCGTTGAGGTTGCCGGCGCCGTCGTACTGCGCTCCCTGGTCGTCGAAGCCGTGGCCG
>DOWL01000178.1:353-5473 GCA_003519585.1 Nocardioides sp.
CGTGGCCGATCTCGTGGCCGATCACCGCGCCGATGCCGCCGTAGTTCTCCGCGGGCTCCGCGTCCGGGCTGAAGAACGGCTTCTGCAGGATCCCGGCGGGGAAGCAGATCTCGTTGGTGCCGGGGTTGTAGTAGGCGTTGACGGTCTGCGGCAGCATGAACCACTCGTCGCGGTCGACCGGGGAGCCGATCTTACCCAGCTGCCGGTCGGTCTCGAACGACGCCGCGGCCGCGACGTTGCCCAGCAGGTCGTCCGGGCGGACCTGGAGCGCGGAGTAGTCGCGGAACTTCTCCGGGTAGCCGATCTTGGGCCGGAAGGTGTCGAGCTTGTCGTAGGCGCGGGCCTTGGTCTCCTCGGTCATCCAGTCGAGCTCGGCGATCGAGGAGCGGTACGCCGCCAACAGGTTCGCGACGAGCTCGTCCATCTGCTGCTTGGACGACGGCGGGAAGTGCCGCGCGACGTACTCCTCGCCGACCGCCTCGCCGAGTGCGCCCTCGACCAGGCTGACCCCGCGCTTCCAGCGGGCCCGGAGCTCGGGGGTGCCGTTGAGGGTGCGGCCGTAGAAGTCGAAGTTGGCCTCGACGAAGTCGTCGGTGAGATAGGGCGCGGCGCTACGCAGCACCCGGGTCAGGAGCCAGGTCCGCCAGTCCTCGATCGACACCTCGCCGAGGACGGTCGAGAGGTGCTGGAGGTACGACGGCTGGCGGACGCAGGTCTCGAAGAGCAACTCGTCCGCCTCGTGCGCGGAGGCGCTGAGGTTGGTGACGTAGACGTCCCAGTCGAAGGCGGGGCACAGCTCGCGCAGCTCGGCGATCGTGGTGAGGTTGTAGGTCTTCTGCACATCGCGCGTCTCGGCGCGCTCCCAGTGACCCTCCGCGAGCCGGGTGTCGATGCGCAGCACGGTCCGGGCGCCTGCCTCGGGGTCGCCGCCGTCGACGTGCTCCTCGACCAGCCGCAACATCGTGGTGAGGTAGCCGACGTAGGCCTCACGGATGGCGGCGAACTTCTCCTCCCGGTAGTACGACTCGTCCGGCAGCCCGAGCCCGCCTTGCGCGAGGTGGAAGAGGTAGCGGTCGGAGTTGCGGTTGTCGGTGTTGACGTAGGAGCCGAACAGCCCGTGCCCCCCGATCCGTTCGAACTCACCGAGGAACGCCGCCACGTCGCGTACGTCGCGCAGTGCGGCCACGGCCTCCATCAGCGGCCGGATCGGCCGGATGCCGACCCGTTCGACCCGCTCGGTGTCCATGAACGACGCGAACAGGTCGCCGATCTTCTGCGCGTCGACGTCGAGGTCGCCGGGGACGTCGTCGGTGGCCTTGGCGGCGAGGTCCTCGATGATCCGGTGGACCTGTTCCTCGGCGACGTCGGCCAGCTGCACGAACGGCCCCCAGCTCGAGCGGTCGGCGGGGATGTCGGTCTGCGCCAGCCAGCGCCCGTTGACGTGACCGAAGAGGTCGTCCTGCGGGCGTGCGTCGTGGTCCATGCCCTCGCGGGCGTCGTCCAGGATGCTCACGCGGCGAATCTATACGGCGGTCTGGCGCGGCCGACGGAGGAGTTTCACCGGCCGGCCGGTGAAACTCACGCTTGTTGCGCGAAGGTTCGTCACACCGGCATGAGATTCCTACGCCAGGTTGGCTCGGAACTCACCCTCGTCCATCACCGGTACGACGTGACTGGCGTCCAGTTGAGCGGCGACGTCGACATCCTCGGCGAAGCCTGCGTCGGCCAGTTCGCCGCCGCTGGCGCAAGATCTCAGCGCGTCGTCGAGCGTCGCCTCGACCGCCCGGAACGCGTCGGCAGCCACCCGCGCCTCGGGCGAGAGGGTGACGTCATCGAGAAGGGCCAGGACGGACCCGGCGCCCCACAGGTCCTCGACCGCCGGACGGAGCGAGTCGTCGGGCCAGCGCTCGCCGGCGGCGACCACGGCGATCGTGCCGCCCCGATCGTCCAGCCATTCGTCCAGCCATTCGTGCAGCCACCGCGCGACGGCCGTGCGGTTGCGCAGGCACGCACCTAACACCACGCAGCCCTCGTCGGCGAGGCCGAAGGCGATCGAAGAGCCGTTGGGCGAGGGCAGCACGACGCGGTCCACGCCGCTGGCACGCGACATCGCGCCGGGCGAGAGGCTGACCGCCGTACCCCCGGCGTCCTCCAGAGACCTCGCCTCGAGCCTGCCCACGGCGAGCGTCGCCGACCGCTCCTCGGCGTACGCCGCGGCGCCGTCGTCCTTCCAGCGGTACGGCAGCACCGTCATCCCGCGTTCGACGGCGACGCAGAGCGTGGTCGTGAACGAGAGGACGTCGACCACGACGGCCACGTCGGCACCCTCGGCGATGGCGGCGGCACCGGTCGGCCCCCAGTCGAACCGGACGCGGTGGTCGAGTTGCCGGTGCGCGGCCCAGAACGGAGCGGTCACCGCACCCGCACGACGGACTTGCCGAGCGTCTTGCGTGCGTCCATGTCGAGCAGGGCCCGGCCGAACTCGTCGAAGGCGTACGTCGCACCGATCGGCGGCTTCACGACCCCCGACTCGATCATCGGCACCAGCGCCTGCCACTGCTCCTGCATGTAGCCGGGCCGCACCATGGCGTACGCGCCCCAGCCGACGCCGCGCACGTCGACGTTGTTGAGCAGCAGCCGGTTGACCTTGACCTCGGGGATCCCTTGACCCGCCGCGAACCCGACCACCAACAGCCGGCCCTGGGTCGCCAGCGACCGCAGCGAATCGGTGAAGACGTCGCCGCCCACCACGTCGACCACGATGTCGACGCCGCGGCCACCGGTGAGCGCGGCGACGGAGTCCTTGAAGCCGTCGAGCAGGACCACGTCGTCGGCGCCGGCCGCACGGGCGACCTCGCCCTTGGCCTCGGTGCTGACGACGGCGATCGTGCGCGCGCCGTACCCCTTCGCGACCTGGATCGTCGCGGTGCCGACGCCCCCGGCCGCCCCGTGCACCAGCACCGTCTCGCCGGCGCGCACGGCACCGCGCTCGGCCAGCGCGAACTGGGCGGTGAGGTAGTTCATCGGCAGCGCCGCGCCCTCGTCGAACGACAGCGCGTCGGGCAGGGGGAAGACCGAGTCGCGGTGGCACGCGGTCAGCTCGGCCGCGTTGCCGTACGGGCCGACCCCAGCAACGCGCTGGCCCGGTGCGAAGCCAGGGCCGGACACGACCGTGCCCGCGAAGTCGACTCCGAGCGAGAACGGCGGCTCGGGCTTGAGTTGGTACTCCCCGCGGCTGAGCAGCAGGTCGGGAAACGAGACGCCGACCGCATGCACCTCGACCAGCACGTCGTCGGGTCCGGGCGTCGGGTCAGCGACCTCGCGCACCTGGAGATGTTCGGGACCGGTCGGTTCGAGGACCTGGAGCGCACGCATGCAGCGGAGGGTACCGACCTGGTACGGCGACCCTTCGGCCCGGACCGAAGCTTCTGCTGGAGCCGAATCGGTCGCAGACTGTGGCCTGTGATCGAGATCGACGTCGACGTGGCCGACCTGGCACAGGTCCGGTTCACGACCGACGCCGTGTGGGAGACCGCGGCCAGTCTGCACGCCGTGGTGTTCTCCAAGCACCACCTGCTGCATCAGCGAATCCGGCGCCTGGTGCCCAAGCAGCCCGACTTCGACCTCGACCACCTGCTGACCATGGTCGGCGACGGGGCCTGGCTGCCCGACATCCTGGCCCCCACGCCCAGCCAACGTCCCGCGCAACCGCTGCAACAGATCGCCGCGCTCCGAGAGACCGATCCCGCGGTCGTCGACGCCGACCTCGCTCTGCTGCGCGTGCACGCGCCCGGCTCACGCACCGCGCGGATGTGTCCGGAGGAGTACGTCGAGACGACGGTCACCGCCCTCACCGCGTGGTGGCTGACCGTCCTCCAGCCGCTCTGGGATCGCGTCGATGCCATCGTCCGCGCCGACATCGCCCACCACCAGGCCGTGGTCGGCGCCGAAGGGCTGGCCGCCGCGATGCCCGTCCTGCACCACGACCTGTCCTTCGACGGCCACCACCTGCGGGTCGACCTGGCCCGCACCGAGGCCTCGACCCGGGCCGCCGGCGCCGGGGTATGGCTCGTGCCGTCGGTGTTCCGCTGGCCCTGGGTCGCCTGCGACATCCGCGAGGGCTCGACGGTCGTGTCGTACGGCGCGCGCGGGTCCGGCCGGGTCTGGAACCAGCCCGGCCGCGAGGCTCAGCAGGGCCTGGGTGACCTGATCGGCCGCACCCGGGCCACCATCCTGGAGCGGCTCGACGTGCCGTACTCGACCACGGCGCTCTCCCGGATGCTCGGCCTCTCGCTCAGCACCGTGAGCGAACACCTGACGGTGATGACCGCTTCGGGGCTGCTGCAGTCGCGCCGCGACGGCCAGCGGGTGCTCTACTGGCGGACCATGGTCGGCGACCTGCTGGTCAACGGCGAGCCGGCCTCTGGTCGCCGCAGCGGCTGACTGTCTACCCGGCGATGAGTTTCGACTCAGGCCCTGGTCGACATGCCAGATCCGCCCGATCCCGCGCGCCCGGAAGGCAACCATGAAGCTGCTGCTCACCTCGGGAGGCGTGACCAACCCGAGCATCCGTGACGCCCTGGTCGAGCTGCTCGGCGCGCCGATCGCCGAGGCCGCGGCGCTGTGCATCCCCACCGCCCAATGGGGCCACCGGATGTGCGGCCCCGAGTCGGCGCGCCGATTCATCGCCGGCCAGGCGCCGGGCGAGCTGACCGGCCTGGGCTGGCGCTCCGTGGGACTGCTCGAGCTCACGGCACTCCCGAGCATCGGACGTGAGCGCTGGGTCCCCTGGGTCGAGGGGGCCGACGTCCTCCTGGTGGACGGCGGCGACGCGACGTACCTCTGCCACTGGATGCGGGAGTCCGGACTGGCCGAGCTTCTGCCGTCGTTGACCGAGAAGGTCTGGGTGGGGATCAGCGCCGGCAGCATGGTCATGACCCCGCGGATCGGAGCCGACTTCGTCTCGTGGCCCGCTGCGCCGGACGACCGGACGCTCGGGGTGGTCGACTTCTCGATCTTCCCCCACCTCGACGTCTTCCCCGACAACACGATGGGCGATGCTGAGCGCTGGGCCGCCGCACCAGACACCCCCCAGTCACTCATGCGACAACACAGGGCAG
>DOWL01000049.1:0-241 GCA_003519585.1 Nocardioides sp.
ACGCGCGGATCCCGGATTACGAGCTGCTTGACGTCGAGGACGAGGAGCCCACCGCGGGGGTTGCCCCGGTGACGGCTGGCACGGCCCGGGAAGCGGTCGAGGTGCTCGTCGGGTCGCAGGACCGTGGCGCGGTCATCGACACCGACATGTTGGGGAAGGCCCTCGGGTCGCGGTGGGAGCCGCGGACGCAGCGGGACGCGATGCAGGCCGCGGTCGACGCTGGCCTGGTCGTCAAGCACGG
>DOWL01000049.1:467-3600 GCA_003519585.1 Nocardioides sp.
TGGCTGGAGTGGCACGCCGCTGTCGCCACCGGCCTACACGAGTGGATCGCGGTGTGCCTGCCGGTACTGATCCACGTGTACGTCGTGACCACGCTCATCGCGGGACGTGACGTCAAGGCTGCTCTCGCCATCATGTGGATGTCGGTGGCGATCGGTGTCGGTGTCGTGTCGACGTGGCCCGATGGGGACGCCCCGCCGCCTGTGGTGAAGGCCGCGATAGCGATCTGGATGGCCACCGTGGTCGCTGTCGTCATGTACCGGTTGGACACGGCGATCCGTACCCACTTGCTCGCCCAGGACGTGTCCGAGGCCGACGAGGTGGCTCGGGTCGCTCCGGTCCCTGCCGGCGAACCGGCAGCGCCCGCCGCGCCCGCCGTGACCGCTGTACCCGTGGTCCCCAAGCGGAACGTGAATGGCACCGACCTACGGGTCATCGAGGTCGCCGAAGTCATCCGCGCCGCCCGAGCCCGAGGCGAAGAAGCATCCGTGAACGCGACCGCCACGCGGTACGGCGTGTCCTGGGGGACCGCTGACCGGCTCCACAAGCGAGCCCTCGCCGAACTAGAGGCCAAGCCGTGAAACGGGCACAGGTCGTGGTCGGGGTCGCGGTCGTGGCTGCCGTCGTGGTCTTCGACACGGCCAGGTGGATGCTCACCGCATTCGCCGTCCTCGCCGTGGCGCTCTGGGCAGCCCACCGGCAGGTCCGCCGCGAAACCAGCGGTGACCGCGACGAACGAGACGGAGACCTCAGGTGACCTTCTTCGATGCAGTGCCTTGTGTCCTCGGCGGGATTGTCGTGGCCCGTGTATTCCTCTGGCCCGGCGACAACGTGTGGTCGAGGTGTCGTGTCTGTGGGGGCCGTTCCAGTGGGTTGCGGGTGTGGTCGTGGACCGGTCCCCGGTGCCGCGCCTGTCAGCAGCCTGTCCGAGTCCAATCGAAGGGTGGTGGTCGTGGTGGCCGTAGGTGACGTGGCGGAGTGCCGTGTGGGTGTGGTTCCCGATGATTTCGAGGGGACGCTGCCGGTGGCGGGTCCCACGCCGGGGTCATGGGTCCTGTTCGGGTTCCTGTGCATGTTGCCGTTGGGGGTGCCCGCGGTGCTGATGGCGGGGCCGCTGGGGTTGGTGGTGTTCGCGGTGACGTGGCTGGTGGGGGCGGGGGTCGCTGAGGTGTTGACGCGGCCGGTGGCATAGTTGGATTGTGCCGCCTAGGCGGCTAGACTGGTGCGGTATCAGCGACAGCCAACGTTAGGAGCCCGCCGTGGCCGAGTACCTGGCCGGCACGCCGTCCGAGCCCGGGCGTTCCGGCGTGATCCGGCTGGCTTCGCTGCGCCCAGGCCACGAAGACTGCCGCCTCTGCGCCACCTGCGGCCTCCCCACCTGCCCCGACTGCACCACCGAATCCCAGTCCTGCCCCATCGTCCACGACAGCGACCTCACCGGCCCCTGCGACCACTGCGGGCAACCCCTCAACGGGTACGGGTCCCTCACCCGGGACGGGGTCACGGTCCGCATGTGCCACCCCGACGACCGGGCGTCCTGCTACATCATGGTCACCGTGTACGGGCATCCGACACCCTGCCCGGACTGCCCTGGTGAGGTGCCGGTCGGGGAACTCCGCCCGGTCCCGTACGCGCTGATGAGGGCCATCGCCCGGCACCAGTTCTCCCGAGCCATCCACGAAACGGAGAAAACGCCGTGAAGGGGAAGGTGTGCCGGTGCGGGTTCCCTCTCCCCGTTGACTGGCCGCCCACCGCCTTCGAACACGAGGACGCTCCGGGGACGTTCACTGTCCTGTGGAACGCGTTCTGGTGTGCCCCGTGTGCACGCACTGAAAGGATCCAGCCGTGACCGTCACTGTGGAACCGACTCAGTACGTCGTCACTGCCGTACCCGCCGACCTACAGGACCACATCGACGCGGACTGCTTCCAACTCACCATCGAACGCCGCGCCCGCGACAAGTGGGCGGTCATCCGCCGCACCATGTGCTGGGATGACACCACGCAGAAGTGGGTCAGCGAGCCGACACCATCAAGCCGTTCCGACAAGTTCAAGGCCCGGACGCGGTACCCGCTGGACATGGCGCTGGCTATCGCTCAACGCCTTGCCCCGGAGCAGAGGATCATGGGCCTGACGATCGACGCGTGGGTGGAACGGGTACGCCAAGACCAGGAGAACCAGCCGTGAGTGTGCTGTTCGTGGTTGCCGCGGTGGCCGTCTACATCGGAGTGGCTGCCACCGTGCTCTGGCATCGGGTCCTCCCCCGTGTCCGCGCCGAGTACTGGCGGACCACAGGTGTCACCGCCACACGAGACCTCGCTGTCCACGCGCTGCTGTTGTCGTTGGTGTGGCCCGCGTACTTGCCGTTCAGCCTGTTCTGCGACGTGGCTGAATGGATCGCAGAGAAGAAGGAGTGGACGCCGTGAGCGGTGGCACATGGGATTACGACCAGAACCGGGTGCACGACCTCGCGGACCGGGTCAGATATGGACGCGCACGCTGGCACGACGACGGCTCCGAACCGCTAGACCTTCACGTGGCGCGGGAACTGGTCGCGGACATCCTCGACCTGGCCGCGCAGTTGGTGAAGGAGTTGGACTGGCATCACGCTGGCGACGAGCACATCGGCGACGAGGCGGCATGGGTGGAGTCGGCGCGGACACGTGTCCACCACCTCGTGTCAACGGACTGGGGTGTCATGCAGCGAGGCAAGCCGGGGCTGCACCGTGGGCCGATGACCCGCGCTGAGGCCGAGGCGTGGGTGATGGAGACCGAGGAGGACGGTGTGAAGCCGGGTGTGTTCTACGTCGCCAAGCGCAGCGTGAGCCCGTGGGAGAGGGAATCTCGTGGTTGACGACCGGCGGGGCTTGTTGGCTGCTGTGCTCACTGAGACGGGCGTGCCGTGGTGGCTGGCCGTGGAGGCAGTCGCGTCAACCGCGCTGTCCCGGGACGACGAGGCGGGCACGTTCACGGTCGACGACGCCGAGGTGTGTCGTTGCGGTCGTCACCTCCCATGCCGGCACTGCCCGGAACCCCCGGCCGACGTCGACGAGTTGAGCGACGAGGAGCCAATCTGCGGAGCACGCAATGGCAGCGACGTGTGTGGAGAGGCGCCAGGGCACGCCGACGGCGGAT
>DOWL01000049.1:3886-7268 GCA_003519585.1 Nocardioides sp.
ACGCCTGAGAATGAACGTTTCCAAGGAGATCCACGTGAGTACTGAACCGTTCTGCCATTACTGCAAGAAGCCTGAGAACTTCGCGGTGGACAACAAGTCCGAGCTACGCCCGTACGGCCCCGGCGGGGCGTGGGTGTGCTACCGCTGCACGTTCAACGGCGAGCACCCGGAACGCGAGAAGCAAGCCGAGGCAGCGTTCGGAGCTCTGCTGGACGGAGCGGAAGCGATCAGCGCAACCGGCGCGGTCGCCATCGGTGAGCCAACTGGTCCGAGGCCATTCGACCCCAGAGAAGCATCACATTCTTGATACTTTCCAGGGTGTGTGGAAAAGGTCCCTGCTTCCCCCCGGAACTGGGGCGGCAGGGACCTCGTGCGTTAGGGCAACTCTAGCATCACCGGAGTGTCATCGGGCCATGCACGCTGAATCACGGTAACGTTTCATAGCGTGACTCAGATTGAGCGTAGGGGGACCGCCGACGAGCGGCTTGCGGTCCTCGCCAGCAGGCTCTCCCATGCAGCCACATCAGACGCCACCCGCCGCGCCTACCAAGCGAGCTGGCGCCGCTACGAGAAGTGGTGCCGTGGCTACGACTACCCGCTTCTCCCCTGCGCCCCTGACACTCTCCAGAAGTTCGTCGCGTCCATGACCTTGTCCGACGACAGCCCGAGCGGCATCGAACGGGCCATCGAAGCGGTCGTGACCGCGCATAAGGAGGCCGGGCTCAAGCCGCCGGATACCAGGAAAGCCCGGAAGACCCTGCGCGGGTACCGGAAGGAACGTCCGCAGACCAGGAAGAAGGCTGCCCCGCTCACCGTCGATGACCTGCGGGCCATGGTCGACTCCTGCGACCTGTCCACGGTGCGAGGCGTACGGGACCGGGCAATCATCCTGCTGGGGTTCGCGATGATGGCCCGCCGCTCCGAGTTGACCGGGCTGGACGTCACCGACGTACGGATGGACAGGCGGGGCATGGTCATCCGTGTCCGGTCATCCAAGACGGACAAGGCCGCAGCCGGTATGGACGTGAACCTCGTGAACGGGGAACACGAAGCCACCTGCCCGGTCCTGGCGATGCAGGCATGGCTGACCGTGCTCGGCGACACCACAGGCCCACTGTTCCGCGCCGTAGACCGTCACGGGCGCCTCTCTGGGGACCCCAAGTTCGCCGGCCGGGCGAAGGGAGCCAGGATGACGCCGCAGGCCGTAGAGACGATCCTGCGGCGCGCCCGGGTCACTTCCGGGGTGCGGGTCCGTTACACGCCGCACTCGCTCCGCTCAGGTGGCGCCACTGTGGCCTATGAGGCTGGCGCTGACGCGTTGGAGATCGCCCGTCACGGGCGTTGGACCGACGGTTCCCGTGCGCTGCTTGGCTACATCCGTCCCATCGATCAGTGGGAGAAGAACCCGATGAAAGGAACCGGGCTGTGACCTGGCGCTACAACTCCCCTGCGGAACGGCAAGAGGCCAAGGCCGCGCTGCTGCCCTTCCAGTTGAATCGGTGCGCTATCTGCATCTGGCCCTGCGAGTTGTTCGTGGATCACGACCACGCGACAGGACTCATCCGTGGGCTCCTGTGCCAGGGCTGCAACTCAACTGAGGACCGGGGTGATCGTCGCGAGGACTGGGCCGAGTATGTCTCCGACACCCCGGCATCTCGGTACCACGCCGGGCGGGAGGACATGACTAGGTTCTTCCTGGCGAAGATGGATCGGCGGATTGGTCGCACGCGCGACGAGATCGAGAGGCGCTGGGAAGAATTCCCGATGCGGACTGCCGCGAGCGTGCTGCCTTTCATCCGGATGGGCGCCGATGACCCACGCTGCCCGACATGGATCAGGGACGAGTGGGAGGCGGATGTCAAGGCGCGTCATCAGGAGGCAGAGGACAGGTATCGAGCCACTAAGGACGTCTACGACGGGTGCATCACTGTCACCGTGAACCTGTCGGAGTCCAACGCGTCGCGCCTTGACCAACCGATCGACACGGCGGCGCTGGAGCGCAAACTGGTGGACAGTCTCCGAGCGAACATGCACGACCGTCTGCTGGAGGGCGCCAAGCAATCGCTGATCCCGGAGATCGCGGATAGCGTCGCGCTTCGCGTTCCTCGGCACCGATTCAACGGGGGCGAGGACTGGAACGGCGACTACTGCACCGTGGAATGGTGCGGGCTGCATTGGCGCCAACACCCTGTGGTCCACGAGCTCGAGGCAAAGGTCAACGACCTCACCCGGCAGCGAGAACAATTGGTCACGGACATCGCCGCCATGGAGAAACTGTTCGCCTGGTAGGCTTGGCGGTGCGCCGCTGACGAGCGGTAGCTTCGCACAGCACCGGACGTACGGGCCGGTGCACGAGGGTCAGCGACAAGAGCCCCTGGGCTCTCCCCCCAACGGGGGGTAGCTGGCCCTCGCTGCTGTCAGTACATGAAGTACTTCGCGGAGTGCCGGTGCTGGTCAACGGGTTCCCCACGACCAGTCCGCAACAGGATCCGGGACCGTCGCCGCTCCCTGCGGTTCTCCTTCGACGCGACCTTGCCAAGGCCCCGCCAGCGGCCGCCTTCCTGAAACCAGATAGCGCCGTCCTCATACTGGAGCCGCATGGGCATCGTGTTTTCAGTCCGACTCATGACCGTGCTTCCTTCCAGGTCATGCCAATCGCACGATCGTGGACGACACACACGAACTTGATGTGGTGTTCCCGGAGGACAGCATGATTGGCGTTGTCCAGTAGGCAAACAGCACGGCGCCACCCACGGCCACAACAGAGCAGCATGGCTCTCCCTCCTCTGGTGGTTCCGGGCACGCTACTGCCGTCCTCATGATGCCCAGAGTAGCCGCGACACAAGTCAAGTGTGTCGACCGCTCAAGTTCCCTGTGCCCTCAGCCGATGAACCCAGTACACCGCTGGAACAGGGAACACCCCTCCCAACGCCGTGGAAGCCAGGCCGCCGATTCGGAGTCAGACGGCCAAGCCAACACCACACGGAACGTGGAAGGGGTGCCCCGTTGCCGGCCCAACCAGGGAAGGAAAGCCGACAATGCTGCACCCTACCGACACCCACCTGTACTCGCCCCTCGGGGACTCCCGGGAACGGCGCGTGCCCTGCCGGGACTGCCGCCGCGACACCGGCAACATCTGCGCCTACTGCAACACCCACTGCACCTGCCCCGAAGCCGCCCAGTCCCGCGCCCGGCAGGACGCCCGGACGATGGCCGACGACGTCCACGCCGCGATGGCCGAAGTGGTCGCGTCGATCCCGGACGGCACCGACCCGGACGTTGCCCGCGACATCACGGCCACGGCAGGCATGGCACGGTTGATGGCCGACACCGCCGCCGAGCACCCGCAGTCCTCGACGGCGTGGACGATGCTGACGTCGGC
>DOWL01000049.1:7572-8277 GCA_003519585.1 Nocardioides sp.
ACCACGACCACGACCACGACGACGGTTACGAAGGTCACGACCACAACGACGACGACCGTCCCCGTGGTACGGCGGCAGAGCGTCGTCACCGGGACCGTGAACGTCGCAGGGTGGGCTGGGACACCCGGCTACGGAATGGTGAACGTGATGGTGCAGACCCGGCACCGGACCCCGTCCGGGTACGTGGCGTCCGCGTACTCCCCCGTCAACGTGCAACGGCTCGTGGGCAGGACGTGGAGGACCGTGGCCACGGTGACGACTGGCCGGGACGGGCTCGCGTTCCGCACCTACCTCGCCCCGTCCGGGAAGCAGTCGTACCGGTTCGTCCGCCCGCAGGGGGCGACTGTCACCGCTGCCACCTCGATGACGATGGTGGCGTATGTTCCGTCGACTCCGGGTTGCTGACCAACCCCACAACGCCTGGCACGGGCTGGGTTCACTCCTCGCGGGGTGGGCCCGGCCCGTGTCCCGTTCCACCAGAAAGACACTTGAATCATGCCTGGTCTGTTACCGGTCCGTGACGTACCGTGGTGGTATGTCACCGCGTATGGCCGCGTACCGGCGTGCGCTCCTCACCCCCCTGAGGCGCCGCCGTCCCTCCACGCGCCCACCAGTGGCAGACGGGGGCCCCACCGCCCTCGTGCCTCCGCTCGTCCCGCTCCCCCCGAGGCGAGCGGAGGCACCCGACGGCGACGGGTCGTGGGA
>DOWL01000015.1 GCA_003519585.1 Nocardioides sp.
GCACGCAGGGGTGCTCGCTGATTCGGGATTCCGCTCCGCACTAGCCTCGACCTGTGAGACGAACGACCGCGGGACGTGCGTTCATCCCAGTCATGTGGCGTCCTCGGAAATCACCGAGGAGCGGACCAGGTCGGCGAGACTGAAGACCTTCGGGCTCGAGTCCGGCGGTCGGCACGGAAGGCGCCACGAGTGTGAAGTCATCGGATTCGCACGGCTACGGTCAGAAGAACGACCGAGTCTTCGACCGCTTCAAGTGCGTGTCGGGAGTCGGGGATGACGATGAGATCACCGGGTGATCCGTTCCATCGGTTCTCCCCGGCCACCAGAGTGACGCGACCGTGGAGAACCTGAAGGGTGGCTTCGCCAGGGCCTTCGTGCTCGTCAAGGTCGCTCCCCGCTCGGAGGGCGATGAGCGTTTGGCGCAGTACACATTCGTGGCCCCCATAGATCGTGTGAGCGCTGCGACCGCTGGACGAAGTCGAGGCCGTCTCAAGATGGTGACGAACAAGTGCCGTCAGCGACTCCTTTTGCATGGGGATCTCCTCGTTGCTGAATGCCTCGGGTCTACTACGAGCTGTGGTCACGCCGGCGGCGGGTCTTGTCGAGGTCGCTCTCGGCGCCTGCTCGGCGGAGCTTCCGTGACACATCGTCGGCACCCAACACGTCGCTAGTCTCGCCGACGAGTCAGCGGACCTGACTCAGGTCGCAGCAAACCTCAACTGAGGCCCGCCAGCATCCAGACAATCACAGCTCGCCAGTGCCATCGACACCGGCAGCACCCCATGAGTTGGCGCGTCTTCTTCGGGCGCGTCCTCTTCGGGCGCGTCGTCGCGCGGGTCTCACCGCGGGAGCGCCGGAAAGCGACCACCAGCTCCGCGGCAGCGGCACCGATGAGGCCGACGGTGGCGTCCAGTCCCGCCCGCGCCACCGACCGCTTGTTCACATCTAGCCCGAGCCTGTACGCCCGAGAATCACCAGGGCCTCCCTGGAGACGAGGGCCAGTCGGGATCAGGCGCATGGTGCATGATGACTATCCAGGCCATGTGGAGGCCACGATGAGATCAACCTCGGCTGCAACGGTGGGTGGTGGGCGGCGTACCCAGCAGGGACGTGATCCTGCGGAAGAACCGCTCGCACCACGACCCGCGACCGACCCCGCCTCGAAGGACGACGGTTCGGTGCCGGAAAAGCAGATCAATCGCTGGGTAGGCGAGGGCGGCTCGTGGAAGCCGTAGACCTGGTGCCCCGGCCCCGGCGAGTGTGGATTTCTCGATCCTCGTGACCGATGCGCCGACGGACCGTGGGGACTTCACTTCTCTGCGACGATGCGCCAGTTGAGGTCGGCGATTTTGGCTCGCTCGGCTTCGGTCCAGGCCTGACCACCTCTTTGGAGCAGGTCGAGGGACTCCTCGACCCGGGCCGGGGCGACGCGGATGGCTTCGAGGGTGCGAACCAGACGGCGTCCCCACAAGATCAGGTCGCGCTTCTGCTCGCACAGCGGCCAGGCCTCACTCTTCGACGGCGCCGACAAGCACGATCCGGAACCCGGCACGCTCCAGGGCGGCGCAGACGTCGGCCGGGTACATCGACTGGGTCGCGGCCAGGGTGGGCAGGATCAGCCGGTGCAACGCGACGTGCTTCTCGTTGTCCCAGTCGAAGAACGGAGTCAGCAGGTACTCCGAGCAGGCGTAGCGGGCCCCGGGTTTGAGGACCCGGTACATCTCGCGCGCGTGCAGATCGAGCCCCTCCTTCTTGAAGAACGGCCAGACGGCCTGGAAGGAGAAGCAGCCGTCGAAGGTCTCCGAGGGATAGTCGAGCGGGTCGTGGTGGTTGTCGACCTTGAACTGCAGCCGATCGGTCATGTCGCAGCGCTCCGGCCCAGTCGTTGGCGTTCTCGATCTGGTCCGGGTCGATGTTGTAGCCCGAGACCTGGCCGCCAGTCGTGGTCGCGAGGTGGCGGGCGATCCGGCCGCGCCCGCAGCCCATGTCGAGCAGGTGCGAGCTGCGGGGTCTTCGAGGGCCAGTTCGGCCAGCACGGCCTTCACGGTCAGGATCGAGTTGTCGTAGAGCCCCTTGGTCTCATCGAGCATCGGCGGGATGTCGAGCTTCTCGAGGTCAACGACCGAGAGCATGTTGTTGAGGACTCTGTGTACTAGGCCACGCCACGGCGAAGGGATACGAACAGATCGAGCGCATCCTGACTGGATAGACGCAGCCCGACACGGGAACTAGCGCCGATGACGAAACCGTCCGCCCAACTCACCCGCCTTCCCGCGTCGACCTTCGCAACGCGCGCGCCTCTCGAGTGCGACGGCGGCGCTCGCCTGGAATCGGTTGGCACGTCTGAGACCGCACATCCGCCTGGTGCGCACACGGTCATCCGAGGCGCGGTCATAGATACTTCGAGGCGGGCGCTTGCGCTCAAGCCGCGCTCCGGGCCGTCACCTCGCGCACGAGTCAACCTGAGGGCTCGGGGAATCACCGCGCGAGCGGTGGGGCTGCGAGACTCGGGTGCGGGTGCTTGTCTGAGGTGCGATGCCGGGCACGCGGTCGTGGTGGTGGAGGGAGAGGAACCGTTCGGGTTCCGCCAGCTCAGTGCCGCCGGAGTCGATCCATTCGAGGCTGGACCGGTGTGCCCGAGTGATGAGCTCGTCGGCGTGGCTGAAGTCCGCGGCGGAGACCGCCAGAGGACACAGTGGCGGCAAGAGCTTGATCGTAGTCGCAGCCTGGAGGGTGGCTGTTTCGTGGATGAGCCGCTGTTGGATCAGCAGGGTCAGCGAGTGGAGCGCCGCGCCGGCTGCAGAGCGCGGAGGGCGGGGTAGGGCGCAGGCGGCGCCGGTGGGAAGGATGTACACGACCGAGGCACCGAGGTCGACGGCTTGCGCGATGCCTGCGTGACGGGCGAGCGCCCCGTCGATGAGTTGCGCTCCAGCATGCTCCACCGGCGGAAGCACGCCGGGGATAGCGCAACTTGCGAGTACACCCGTTGAGAGGTCGCCGGTCGAGATCAACACGTCGCGGCCGCTGAGCAGGTCCGCGGCGACGAGGTAAGTCGGCACCTGGGCCTTGGCGAGGTCGTGGATGCTGGCGTGAGCGTGGATGAACTGGCGAAGCTTGCGATTCGACACCACAGCCGGACTCAGCCCCACGAGTCCGCGCAGCACCTGACGGGCGTCCACGGGGAAGAGGTCGCTCCTCCGCAGACTGGTCCACACTCGGGCGAGCTCGCTCAGGGAGTCCCGAGACATTCCGTGTCCGGCCACCCAGGCCGCGTTCAGCGCGCCGCAGGAGGTGCCCACCAGCAGGTCAGGGGTGATGCCGCGCTCGCTAAGAGCTTGCAGCATGCCCACCTGGACGGCGCCGAGGCTTCCCCCTCCGGTAAGGACGAACGCGGTGGTCATCGGATGGTCCATTCACTCAGTCGCGCGGACTTCGTCGTGCTTCAGCGACTCGCTGTCGGCTTCACGCCAGCAGGTGCCGCGAGGTCGGCAAGCGGGATGGCGGGGTTCCAAAGGTCGCCGTCGGCTTCGCGACCGATCCATGTACGGATCTGGTCGATGGCGTCCCAGTTGTTGGTGTGCATGCCGGCCACGACGTGGTCGTCTCTGATTCAGAAGGCGGTGGTGCGGCTGGTGAACTCGCCGCGGATCACGAGCTCGTCGTAGCCGTTTGGGCCGACGTGGCCGACGTACTCCATGCCGAGGTCGTACTGGTCGGTGAAGAAGTATGGCTGCCGGGTGTACGGCTCGTCGTCCCCGAGCATGGTGCGGGCGGCGTGCCGGCCTTGGTGGATGGCGGTGTCCCAGTGTTCGACTCGGATCCGGCCGAGGAGGGGGTGGTCGTGGTTGGCGACGTCGCCTGCGGCGTAGACATGCGGGTCGCTGGCGCGGAGCCGGGCGTCGACCAGGACGCCGTGGTCGGTGGCCAGCCCGGCAGAGGCGGCGAGGTGGTCGTCGGGTTCGGCGCCGATGCCGACCAGGATCAGGTCGGGGGTGAGCTCGTGACCGTCGGTGAGCCGGACGGTGGTGCGGCCTCGAGTGTGGTCGATCGCGGCAACCGAGGTCTTGAGCCGGAGGTCGACGCCGTGCTCGCGGTGTAGGTCGGCGAAGAGGAGACCGAGTTGGTCGCCCAGCACGTGAGCCAGCGGGAGGGCTGCGGGCTCGACGACGGTGACGGTGCCGCCTGCCTGGCGTGCGGCCGCGGCGGCCTCGAGTCCGATCCAGCCGGCGCCGACGATGAGGAGATGTTCGGTAAGTCTGGCGTGGAGGGCGAGGGCGTCGTCGAGGGTGCGGAGGTAGAGGACGTCTGCTCCGGAGCCGTCGGCGAGCGGGAGGCGCCGCGGTTGGGCGCCCGTGGCGAGGAGCAGGCGGTCATAGGACAGTTGTCGGTCGGCGAGTGAGACGTGTCCGGTGTCCAGGTCGATGTCGGTGACCGTGGTGTCGGTGAGGAGGTCGACCTGCTGGTCGGCGTACCAGGCGGTGTCGTGGATGAAGACCGAGTCGGGGTCGGCCGCGCCCAGGAGGAGGCCCTTGGAGAGCGGTGGCCGCTCGTAGGGCGGGTGGGGTTCGGCTCCGATCAGGGTGATGTCGCCGGTGTATCCCTGGGTGCGAAGCTCTTCAACCGCGTTGGCGCCGGCGAGCCCGGCGCCGATCACGACGATGTTCATGGCGTCCTCCTGGTGAGGGCGAGGAACTCGGCGCGGCTGCGGGGGTCGTCGCGGAGCCGACCAAACAGCGCGGAGGTGGTGGTGCGGGCGCCTGCGGCTCTGGCCCCGCGCAGGCTCATGCAGGTGTGCTCCGCCTCGATGACCACGCCGACGCCGCGCGGTTGCATCTCGTCTTGGAGGTGGTCAGCGATGCGTTTGGTGAGGCGCTCCTGGGTCTGGGGCCGACGGGCGTGGAGGTCGACCATCCGGGCGAACTTCGACAGCCCCAGGATGCGGTCACCCGGGAGGTAGCCGACATGGGCGACGCCGACGAACGGGAGCATGTGGTGCTCGCACACCGAACGCAGCGGGATGTCGCGCACCAGCACGAGCTCGTCGTACTCCTCGTCGTTGGGAAAGGTGGTCAGCTCGAAGTCCGATCCACTGGTCATCTCGATCAGCGCCCTTGCCATACGGCGCGGTGTCTCCGCGAGGTTCTCGTCGGTCAGGTCCAGCCCCAGGGCGGTCAGCAGGTCGGCGGCAGCCTGCTCTGCCGCCGCGGAGTCGATCTCTGGCCGCGTGTGCGTGACACGCGGCCGCCACCGCCGAGCCGCGACCTGCTCGACAGCGGGCCGGGTGGCCTGGTTCGTGGCGTTGGTGGCGGTGCTGGTCACGCCGTGGCCTTGCCGCGGTCCCAGGCCAGTACCGCGAGGGCAATGGCGCCGACTAGAAGCCCGAAGTCGCGCAGGGCGACGTCGTAGTACTCGCCCATGCTGACCAGGTTCACGACGATCCCGGCCAGCCATCCGGCGACCAGTAGGGACCCGTAGCGAGGTGCGACGGCGACGGCGATACCAGCGATGATCTCGATGACTCCAACGGTCAGCATCGCCTGGTGGGCATTCCCGGGGACGATGTCGTTGATCCACGGGGCCAGGTACTGCTCCCACTCGGTGAGAATGTCGAAAAATTTGTCCAGGCCGAACGCGATCGGGGCGATCGTGAACACCGTGCGCAGCAGGATGAAGGCGCGGTCGGCGCCGAGGTTCGGGTGGGTCGTGTCGGCGGGAGTTCCGGCCGGGTTGGTCGTGGTGGCCATGGCCTGTCCTTTCTAAAACAGAAGATGTTTTGAATTAGACTGCTGGCAAGCCTCTTGTGTCAAGAGATTTCTGTTTTAGACTTCAGGTATGGACTTGGGCGCGCAGGCCTCCGGCATCGGGGCGCTGGCCGATGACACCCGGCGGGCGCTGTTTGAGTACGTGTCCTCGCAAGCCGAGCCGGTAGGACGCGAGCAGGCTGCGACGGAGCTGGGCCTGGCCGTGCACAACGTGAACTTCCACCTCGACCGGCTTGTGACCGAGGGCCTGCTCGAGGTGGAGTATCGGCGCCTCAGCGGCAAGACCGGTCCCGGTGCCGGACGGCCGAGCAAGCTCTACCGCCGTGCCAAGCGAGAGTTTGCCGTCTCCCTGCCGCCACGGCGCTACGACTTGGTCGGTGACATCTTGGCGGCTGCGGTGACGCGAGCCGCCGAGGGCTTGCCCCTCGCTGAAGCGCTGCACGAGTGCGCCCGCCGCGAGGGACTGGCACTGATCAAGGTCGTCGATGGTCTCGATGAGGCCGCGTCCCTGCGTGCCCTGGCTGAGGTACTGCGCAGCCAGGGCTTCGAGCCACATGTCCAAGGCCGCGAGATTGCGCTCTTCAATTGCCCCTTCGACGCCCTGGCTCAGAAGCACACGGCACTGGTGTGCGGGCTCAATCAGGCGTTCGTGCAGGGGGTGGCCGACGGCCTGGCCTCCGACGTCACTGCCTGTCTGGAGCCCGAACCGGGCAGGTGTTGTGTCAAGGCGCGGGCGACATCGGAGTCCGAGCGTCGAGGCGTCGAGCACCCCGATTCCCCGTCATGACCGGCGCGCCCGAGGCCCCCGTGGAGGTCCTGCGCCGGTGGGAGGCTTCTGGGGGCCACTGGCGCGTGCTGGCTCGATCCGAAAGGTCGGTCGTGGTGGGCCTTTTCAGTTGCGACGGCGGGGAGCAGATGCACCGTCTCGCCGCGACCAGCTCGGAGCTAGATCCTCTCCTCGCGGGCCGGACCCGCAGTGACGACTGACCGATCGCTCCCAAGCATTCTCTCGCGAGAGTGTCAGCCGGCGTCCGGGCGAGTTCGTGTGCGTGGTCGCGGGGAGCCTCGCACCCAGGACCGGGTGTGCCCTCTCCGGGCCCGTCTCCTCGACAGGACGATCTAGAGAGTGCACGCTTTCTAGGCCAATCTAGATGGACTACCTAAGGTCAGGACCTTCGC
>DOWL01000050.1:0-2552 GCA_003519585.1 Nocardioides sp.
GCGCGTCGACGACGAAGGCGAGCTCGCGGCCGTCGAGGCGGACGTCGACGCCACCGGTCGGCATCTCCGCGGTGATCTCGCTGGCGGCCTGGGAGATCGCCTCCATGAGGGCCAGTCGGGCCGCGGGGTCGAGTGCGAAGGTGAGTCGCTCGGCAGCGGCGTGCGCCTCGGGTCCGGCAGCCTCGGCGGCCGCGAGCAGGTCACGGCGCAGGCTGTCGACGTACGGCGTGATGTCCATGTGCACCAAGATGACACCATAGTGACGTCACGTCAAGCGGAAAGTGATGTCATCTGGCGTCACGTGACACCACGCGACCCTTGTATGGTCCCCCGAAGGGGTGACAGGGCCCTGTTTGCGCCGGGTTTGCGGTGGTGCACGCGGGGGCACCGCGTCCGATGGCCATGGGGCCACCGAGCCAGAAGGGACCAGAGATGTCCGTTTCCGCCGTCATGCCCGCGGTGACCGCCATGGCCAGCGACAGCATCATCGACGCCACCGCGGTCGACTACCTGATCATGGCCATGTACTTCGTGGTCGTGCTCGGGATCGGGCTGCTGGCGCGACGGCAGGTGTCGAGCTCGGTGGACTTCTTCCTCTCCGGGCGGTCGCTGCCGGCGTGGGTGACCGGACTGGCGTTCATCTCCGCCAACCTCGGCGCCGTCGAGATCATGGGCATGTCGGCCAACGGTGCGCAGATCGGCATCCCGACCGTGCACTACTTCTGGGTGGGCGCGATCCCGGCGATGCTCTTCCTCGGCGTCGTGATGATGCCCTTCTACTACGGCTCGAAGGTCCGGTCGGTGCCGGAGTTCATGCGGCGCCGGTTCGGGACGGGCGCCCACCTGGTCAACGCGCTGTCGTTCGCGATCGCCCAGCTGCTCATCGCGGGCATCAACCTCTACCTGCTGGGCTCGATCATCCAGGCACTGCTCGGCTGGCCCCTGGTGGTTTCCCTCATCGTCGCCGCGGTGATCGTGCTGTCCTACATCACCCTGGGCGGCCTGAGCGCCGCGATCTACAACGAGGTGCTGCAGTTCTTCGTGATCGTGGCCTCGCTGGTGCCGCTGACGATCATCGGCCTGCACCGCGTCGGCGGTTGGGACGGTCTCACGCAGAAGATCACCGATGCCGCCAACGCCCACCCAGACGTGATCGCGCCCGCCGACCAGCAGCTGAACTCCTGGCCCGGCAACGCGCTGACCGGCTTCGAGTCGGACTTCTGGTCGGTCGTCGGCATCGTCTTCGGCCTCGGCTTCGTGCTCTCCTTCGGCTACTGGACGACCAACTTCGTCGAGGTGCAGCGGGCGATGGCCTCCAACTCGATGTCCTCGGCGCGCAAGACGCCGATCATCGGCGCCTTCCCGAAGATGTTCGTCCCGTTCATCACGATCTTCCCCGGCATGATCGCGGCGGTCCTGGTCTCCGAGATCGCCCGCACCAAGGCAGGGGAGACGGTGCCGGGCGGCGCCTCGGGTGACGTCACGTTCAACGACTCGCTGCTCTATCTGATGAGAGACATCTTGCCGAACGGCCTGCTCGGCGTGGCCATCACCGGCCTGCTGGCGGCGTTCATGGCGGGCATGGCGGCCAACATCTCGGCGTTCAACACCGTGCTCAGCTACGACCTCTGGGAGACCTACGTCGTCAAGGAACGCACGGACGACTACTACCTGCGCGTGGGCCGGCTCGCCACCGTCGGGGCCACGGTGATCGCGATCTTCACCGCCGGACTCGCGTCGAACTTCTCCAACATCATGGATTACCTCCAGGTCCTCTTCGGCTTCTTCAATGCGCCGCTGTTCGCGACCTTCATCCTCGGCATGTTCTGGAAGCGGATGACCGCGGCCGCCGGGTGGATCGGCCTGTCGGCCGGCACCATCGCGGCGATCATCACCGCGATCCTGTGCGAGGACACCCTCGGCAGCCTCAGCGTCGGTGTGATCCCGTTGGGTGGTCAGGGTGCGGCGTTCCTGGCCGCGTCGGTGGCCTTCATCGTCGACATCGGATTGAGCGTCGCGGTCTCGCTGGTGACCGCGCCCAAGCCCGCCGAGGAGCTCAAGGGTCTCGTCTACTCCGAGACTCCCAAGGAGGACAGGACCGATCCCGAGGAGCACACTTTCCCGTGGTATCGCCGTACCATCCCGCTCGCCGTGATCGCCCTGGTCATGGTCATCTGCCTGAACATCGCGTTCTGAGGAGGACTGAGAGATGACGGAGCAGACCCCCTCGACCCAGACCAAGCAGACCGCCGGTGCGCTCGACATCCGCAACATCATCGGCGGGCTGATCGGCGCGTACGGCGTGATCCTGCTGCTGATGGGCCTCTTCGGCGACAAGGAGTACGACAAGACCGGCGACGTCAACGCCAACCTGTGGGCGGGCCTCGCGATGGTCATCTTCGCCGCGGCGTTCCTGATCTGGGCGTGGGTGCGGCCCACCGTGGTCCCCGACCATGTCGAGTCGCCAGACTCTGACCGCCCGCCCGGGCACTAGCGACGCTCTACTCACGCGGGTGCCTTCCCGACGGGGGTTTCGACACCGTCGGCGCTGG
>DOWL01000050.1:2743-4207 GCA_003519585.1 Nocardioides sp.
GAGCCGCGAGCGCAGCGAGCGTGTCGAAACCAGCCGACTCGGGAGTCGCGCAAAGCCAACGCCGCCTAGCCCGAGGCGAGTCCGACGTCTCGGTCGAGGTCCTTGGGGGTGTAGACGACGACGCCATCGATCGTGCGGTCCTGGCTGCGGTAGAGGTCGATGGTGAGAGGGCAGCCGTTCTGGACGCCCTCGGGCCGCGGGTCGATCTCGATCCGTAGCACCGCCCGCCCCTGCGTCCCGTCGGGATGGGGTACGCCGCACAGCGACTCGGGGATCAGGCTGGTCCGCACCGTCAGTCGCGGCATGCCGTTCGGCGTGGGCGCCGTGGTGCGTGCGGTCTCCGCGATGGTCGTCATCAGCTCACCCCACCGAGCCGGGTCGATGGCCGCGACGTGGTCGAGGCGCCACGGGTCCCAGCCGTCGACGACGATCGTGACCGTCCGGGCGAACCCCGGCGGCGGTCCGCCGAGTGCGAAGCCGACGAACTGCCACGCGTCGGAGCGGAAGCCGTAGAGCGCGTCGCAGTTGGTGCCCGACGGCACCGCCGTACGCACGGTCACCGTCGCGCCGTCCTGGACGAGTTGACCGGCCGCGGGCTCGGAGCCGAGCACCAGTCCGTCCGGCTCGCACGCACGCACCGGGCGGAGGACGACGTCGTACCCCTGGGCTTCCAGCTGTTGCTGCGCCCGAGCACCGTCCAGCGCGAACAGCGACGGCATCGGCCCGGGCGCGGGGCGGTAGGTCAGCGCCACGACGGTACCTACGACGACGCCCACCAGTCCGAGCGCGACCAGCGGCCCGGTCAGCCGACGGGGCTCGGGGGTGCCGGCGATCGCCCGTTCGATGGCCTCGTGGACCAGTGGGTCGGGGTCCTCCGCCCGGCCGATCGCCCGGCGTTGCTCGACCAGGACCCGATCGACACAGTTGCCCGCCTCGCCCTCGGCGCAGCCGCAGAGCACGGCATGCTCGACGAGCCGGCCGTAGCGTGCCGCGACGTACTGGTCGAAGTCCACGGGCCCTCCGTGGGCAGCCTACGTCCGTACGGCAGCGATGGCTCCAGCCAACTGGTTACGTCGATCGTCTGGGTGGACTGGGAGGTGACTCAGAGGTCGAAGAGGGAGCTCGACTCGTTGATGTCGACGTCGGTCTTCGGGGTGTGCGCCTCGCCCGAGGTGGCGGGCTTCGGCTTCTCCTCGGCCTCCGGCTCGGGCTCGGCGGGGGGCGCTGCTGCGGGGGTCTCGACAGGCTCGACCGGCGGTGGCGGGGTCTGACTCGCGGGTGCGACCGCCTCAGGTGCGGCGATGTCGAAGAGCGAGCCGGTGTAGGTCTCGCCCATCGCCGCTTCGGCCGCCGGGGTGCTGGCGGCCGCCGGGGCTGCGGTGGTCTCGACGGGCTCGATCGGCGGCGCCGACGTCGCTGCGACCGGCTGCTCGTCGGGCTCGATGTCGAAGAGCGAGCCGGTGT
>DOWL01000100.1:0-6161 GCA_003519585.1 Nocardioides sp.
GCCTCCGGGCTCAACCACCGGTGGCGCGGCCCAGCCCGTGATCTGCGAGTGCCAGAAGCCCAGCTAGTTGGCCGGCCAGTCCAGCGGGTAGTCGTCGGCGGCTCGCTCCATGGCCTTCTGGAGCTTCTTGCGCAGCTTGGTGGGCAGCCGGTCGCCGAAGACGGTGCCTCGGGTGTGGTCGGTCTCGTGTTGGAGGCAGCGGGCCAGCATGCCGGTGCCCGTGAACTCCACAGGTGTGCCGTCGACGCCGGTCCCCGTGACGGTCGCGGAGTCGGGTCGGGCGCACTCCACGAATGCCCCCGGGTAGGACAGGCAGCCCTCGTCGCCCTCGTCGAGCTGGCGGTCCCTGCCCTCGGGAAGGGTCAGCACCGGATTGCAGACGACGCCGACCGTGTGTTGGCCGCTGTCGTCGGGGCAGTCGAAGACGAAGACGGCCCGGTCGACCCCGATCTGGCAGGCCGCGAGCCCGACGCCGTCGGCGGCGTACATCGTCTCGACCATGTCGGCCACCAACTGGCTCAGTTCGTCGTCGTACGACGTCACCTGCTGCTGCGCCCGGTGCATCACCGGATCACCCCAGCGCGTGATCGGACGCACGACGCCGCCGCGCGGAAGCTGGCCGTACGGCGCGTGGGCGGGCTGGTCGGACACGCGCGAAACCTTATGCCGAGCCTCGACCCGGAATGTGACCGGCCGCACGCAGAGAGGTGTAGCAGTGTGTGTAACTCAGAGTTACAGTCGATCTATGTCGCTGCTCCCGAGCCTCCGACCCGGTGGTCGGCACGGCGTGGCCACCACCGAGACGCGCGATCCGATCGGCTACCTCGTGGCCGGCCTGAGCCGGCTTGCGCAGGCCGACCTGCTCGATCGGGTGGGGCTGCGCAAGCACGCGGAGCAGGCCGTCTTCACCATCACCCGCACTGGATTCAGCACCATGACCAGGGCCAGCCGCACCTTCGCTCGGGCTGGTGTGGCCGGCCGGCCCGGCGTCCGGGCGCCCTCGTCGCAGGTGACCGGACAGTTCGACATCACCCCGACCGAGGACCAGCAACTGCTCGTCGATGTGGTGACCGAGTTCGCGACCGAGGTGGTCCGGCCGGCCGCGGGGGCTGCCGACGCAGCCTGCGAAGCGCCTCCGGAGGTGCTCCGGTCGGCGCTGGAGATCGGACTGCCGATCCTGGGCCTGCCCGAGGAGTTGGGCGGCGTTGCAGAGGAGCGATCCGCGACCACCGGGACCCTGGTCGCCGAGGCCCTGGCGCGGGGAGACCTGGGGCTGGCGGTCGCGACGCTGGCACCGGGCTCGGTGGCCACCGCGATCGGGCTGTGGGGCACTGACGAGCAGCAGCAGACCTACCTGCCGGCCTTCTCCGCCGACGTGAATCAGGAGCAGGCGCCGGCGGCGGCGCTGGCGCTGTCCGAGCCGCAGGTCCTCTTCGACGTACTCCGTCCGCACACCACTGCGACCCGCACCGGCGACGGCTATCTGCTCAACGGGGTGAAGTCGTCGGTCCCGCGCGGCGCGGACGCCGAACTTTTCGTGGTCGGCGCCTTGCTCGACGGAGCGCCGGTCCTCTTCCTCGTCGAGTCCTCGACCCCGGGCCTGAGGGTGGAGGCCGACCCCGCGATGGGGGTGCGAGCCGCGTCACTGACCCGGCTGACACTCACCGAGGTCCAGGTCGGCTCGGATGGCGTCCTCGGCACGACCGACGGCACCACGTACGCCGAGTGCGTGCGGCTCTCGCGACTGGCCTGGTGCGCGCTCGCCGTCGGCACCGGCCAGGCGGTCCTCGACTACGTGACGCCGTACGTCACGGACCGGGAGGCATTCGGGGAGCCGATCGCACACCGCCAGTCGGTGGCGTTCAAGGTCGCGGACCTCGCCATCGAGCTCCAGGCGATGCGGCTGCTGACCTACAAGGCCGCTGGCCGCGCGGCTGCGGGTCGCGAGTTCGGTCAGGCAGTTGCCCTCGCGCGGGAGGCCTGCGCCCGCCATGGCATGCAGATCGGACTCGACGGCGTTCAGCTGCTCGGCGGACACGGCTTCGTGAAGGAACACCCGGTAGAACGGTGGTACCGCGATCTTCGGGCCGTCGGCGTGATCGAAGGAGCGGTCCTGGTATGACCATCGAGCTCGACGACCCGAAGAGGTTCCGGACCCTGGTGGGGCAGGCCCACCAGGTCGCGATGAACATGCTGCGCCCGATCTCGCGCAAGTACGACCTCGCCGAGCACGCGTATCCCCAGGAGCTCGACATGCTCGCCGCGATGATCGACGGGCTGGCCGATTCCGGGGCGTCGGAGGGTGCGGGCGCGGCCGGCGTACGCCGCGAGGAGGGCGCGGATGGCGGCGACAACGACCGCGGCAACAAGAACGGCGCCAACCTCGCCTCGGTGATGTCGATCCAGGAGATGTGCTGGGGCGATGTCGGGCTGCTGCTCTCGATGCCGCGGCAGGGGTTGGGCAACTCCGCCATCGCCAGCGTGGCGGACGACGTGCAGCTGGCACGGTTCGACGGGGTCTGGGCAGCCATGGCGATCACCGAGCCGGGCGTCGGTTCCGACTCGGCCAACATCACGACCACCGCGGTGCTCGATGGCGACCACTACGTCATCAACGGCGAGAAGATCTTCGTGACCTCGGGTGACCGGGCCGACCACGTCGTCGTGTGGGCGACCCTCGACAAGGAGCTCGGTCGGGCCGCGATCAAGTCGTTCGTGGTCGCCAAAGGGACGCCCGGCATGCGTGTCGAGCGGCTGGAGCACAAGCTCGGGATCCGCGCCTCCGACACCGCGACGATCATCTTCGAGGATTGCCGGGTCCCGAAGGAGAACCTCCTCGGCTCGCCCGACGTCGACAGCGGATCCGCAGGCGGCCAGGGCTTCGCCGGCGCGATGGCGACCTTCGACAACACCCGCCCCCTGGTGGCGGCGATGGCCGTCGGCTGCGCGGCTGCGGCGCTCGACCTGACCCGGGAACTGCTCGCCGGGGCGGGCGTCGAGGTCGACTACGACCGGCCCGGCCAGACTCAGTCGGCCGCGGCCGCGAAGCTCCTGCAGTTGGAGAGCGATCTCGAGGGCGCTCGGCTGCTCATGCTCCAGGCGGCCTGGCTGGCCGACAATCGCCGACCCAACTCGCTCGAGGCGTCGATGGCCAAGGCCAAGGCGGGCCGCGTGGGCTCCGACGTCACGCTCTCCTGCGTGGAGCTGTGTGGTGCGGTCGGCTACAGCGAGGCCGAGCTGCTGGAGAAGTGGGCGCGCGACTCGAAGATCCTCGACATCTTCGAGGGCACCCAACAGATCCAGCAGCTGATCGTGGCCCGCCGGGTGCTGGGCCTCTCCAGCGCCCAGCTGAGGTAGGCGGGCGTGGCGAGTTTTGTCGGCTGACCGACGAAACTCGTGCTTGGACGACAAAGCCGCGTCGTCCAGGGTCGAGTTTTGTCGGCTGACCGACGAAACTCGCGGCCAGCATGAGACCGGCTACCGACACAGGCCCGCCAGCCGGTCCAGGTCCTCGGCACTCTCCAGGTCGGCGAGAGCGACGAACACCGTGTCGACGCCGAGCTCGGCGAGCCCGCCCCAGCGGTCCCGCTGTTCCGCGACCGTGCCGGCGTGGGTCCGCTCGGCGTACGCCGCTGCCGTCGTACGACCGCGCAGCCGCTCGACCCGGGCCCACGTGTCGTCGCGGTCGACGCCGATCGTCGGCAGGTCGAGCACGGTGATCCGCACGCTCTCCGAGTGTCGGCGCAGCGTGGCCACGTGCTCGTCCAGTGCCGGGCGAGCCGACGGGACATTGGCGGCGTCGCCCAGGGTCGCGGCGATCCTCAGCGTGCGCGGGCCGGCGCCACCGACGATCACCGGCACCGTGCCGACCGGCCGTGGGTAGCAGGTGGTCTCGGGGAGGCTCACGTGGGTGCCGGCGTACGCCTTGGTGCCGGGCGCCCACAGGGCGCGCATCGTCTCGATGCCGCGTTCGAGGTCGTCGAGCCGCTGGCGCGGTGGTGGGAAGTCGAGGCCGAACGCCGCGTGTTCGCGCTCGAACCAGCCGGCTCCGACGCCGACGAACGCGCGCCCGCCGGCGAGTACGTCGAGGGTAGCGGCGGCCTTGGCGGTGATGCCGGGCGCGCGGAACGAGATCGGGGTCACCAGGGTGCCGAGCTCGAGATCGGTCCCGAGCGCGGCCACGACTCCTAACGTCACCCAGGGCTCAGGAATCGGTGCCCACGCGCGGTCGACCTGAGGGATCTGGATCAGATGGTCCATCACCGAGAGACCCGCGAACCCGGAGGCGTCGGCGGCCCGGGCGACCTCGGTCAGCCACCCCAGCGGTTCTCCACCCCACGGAAAGCGACTGACCTGCAGCACGACGCGCAGCCCCTGGGAGTTGCGGCGCTCGTTGCGCGCGGACACCTCCACCGCTCGCGTGGTCTCGACCGGGACCTGGTCCTCGGCCACCGTGTGTACGACGTCCCAACCCTCCTCGGCGAGGCGGGGGACGAGTGCTCGATGACGCTCGAGTTGGGCGCTCAGCACCGGCGCAGGCACCGGCCGGTCACGGGCCGCGTTGCGGCGCCGACACTCGGCGTCCGGTGTGTCCAGGACCACGAGCACGGCCGGTAGGCCTGTCGCGCGCGCTCGGCTCAGCCAGCTGCGTCGTCGTTCGTCGTCGCTGCCGAGCGTGTCCACGACCGTTGAGAGACCTCGGCCGGTCCGCGCGGCCACGATCTGCTCGAGCAGGCCGAAGGCATCCGCGGAGGCGTCGAGGTCGTGCGGGCCGCTGCCGACCACGCCACGCAGGGCGTCCGACGACACGATCTCCTCGCGCCGGTAGCGACTGGCGGCCCACGTCGACTTCCCAGAGCCGGAAGGGCCGACGAGGACGACGAGGGCCGGATCGGGGAGGCGCATCTAGGGCGCTAGGAGGTGCTGGCCCGCGGTGGCGGGAGCTTGGCTCCGGGGACGCTCTTCGGCTTGGCGGTGCGGGCCGGCTTGGCGCCGGGCCGCTGGGGCGCGATGTTGCGGGCGACGCGGGCCGGGGACGGAGACGACGAGGGTGCTTCGGACTCGGTCTCGACGGGTTGAGTGGGCGGTTGGCTGGACGACTGACCGGGCGGTTGCTTGGACGGCGTGAACGTGGCGGTTGCCGGCCGTTCGGTACGGCGTACCCGGGCCATGACCTGATCGGTGAGCCGGCCCAGGCGGGGCCCGGCCACGCTCACCACCCGATCGGCGGTGCCCCTGCCGAGGCGCAGGCTCGTGGTGACACCGCGGTTGACGATCGTGCGGGCGTCCATCGGTGCGTCCTCTCAGTCAGGGTGGTCGGCCTTGTCGACGGCCGAGGCGCGGGCTGCCGTCTCCGCCTCGCTCTTGATCTGATTGGTCAGGGATGGGTCCATCAGCGGTGGAGTATCGACCTGCTGCAGGTCACTCTCGGTGGTGCTCGGGTTGACCGCCGGGTCGGCGCCGGTGGTGCCGACGGGAGTCTCGACCGAGCTGTCCGCCACGGCCGCGAGATCGGCTGCCTTCTTGGCTGGTGCCCTGGTCGCGGCCTTCTGAGCAGTGGGCTTCACGGTCTTGGCAGCGGGCTTCACGGGGTCGCCCTCGGTCTTGCGCGGCTCGTCCTGGCGTTCGGCCAGCGGCTCCGGCGGCGTCTCCGCCGGGGGTGTGTCGGCCCGCTTCCAACCGGGGACCCTCGCGCCCACCGCGCCGACCACGGCCACTGCCTGGCCGACCGCGGTACCGACCACCTGCTTGCCCGTGCCGACCGGATCTTTCACGGTCGCCTTGACGGTCTCGGTGACGACGCCGATGGCGAGGTCGGCGGTGCCTTTGATCATGCCGAGCGGGTTCTTGGGGGCCACGAGGGCGAGTCAACCACGAACGGCAAGGGGTCAGGAGACCGTCCGGAACGGATCGTGCTCGGAGAGGATCTTGTCGACGCGGGCCTGGTCGAGCCGAGTCACGACCGACTGGGACTCCTGAGCGTCCCGGATGCATTTGGCGAGCGTGAAGGACGAGGTGGTGAGGAAGAGGGTGCCGAGGCCCAGGAAGGAGCGGACCCACGGATCGACGGGCAGATAGAGGATGGCCGAAAGCATGGCGGCGAGCGCGATGGCGAAGGAGGCGCCCGCCTGGGCGAAGAACGCGGTGGTGTTACGGCTGGG
>DOWL01000100.1:6247-9475 GCA_003519585.1 Nocardioides sp.
ACGTGGGAGTGTTCGTCATGCTGAGAACTCTCGGTGGAGCGCGGTGGCCACGGCACCGGACGGCGTACCCGGGTCCAGATGAGTACGCCGACTCAATCCCGGTGGGCGCTCGCACCCGTGGACGGTTCCGCTCGCAGGTGCACGGGGGAGCGGAAGCCCTCGAGCACGAACGCAGCGTCGACGGCGTGCATCACCGCCTCCACGCGTTCGTCGGGGACGACGGCGACGGTCGAGCCGCCGAAGCCACCACCGGTCATTCGGGCCGCCACCGCGCCGGCCTGCACGGCGACGGCCACCGCGCAGTCGAGTTCGGGACAGGAGATCTCGAAGTCGTCGCGCATCGAGCGGTGCGAGGCGTCGAACAGTCGGCCGACCTCGATCCAGGCGCCCTGACCCAGGGCGGCCACCGTCTCCGTCACTCGCTGGATCTCGGTGACGACGTGCCTGGCGCGCCGCCGGATCCGATCGTCGCTGAGTGCCTCTACGGCGTCGAGGACAGCCTCGCGCAGAGTGCTGACTCCGAGTGCATTCGCGGCCGCTTCGCAGTCGGCTCGGCGCGATCCATAACCGCCATCGGTCAGCTCATGTGAGACGCGAGTGTCCGTGACCAACAAGGTGTGGCCCGCCAGATCGAGGGGCACCGGATGCGACTCGTGCGAAGCGAAGTCGATGAGCAGCGCGCTGCCGGCTTCGCCGAGCACGGCCACGGTCTGGTCCATGCCGCCCGTAGGGGCGCCGACCACCTCGGTCTCGGCGCGGATGGCGCTATCGACGAGTGGCTGGGCGTCACCGCCGGCGTCCAGGAGGTCGAGCAGCGCCATCCCCACGGAGCACTCGAGGGCCGCGGATGACGAGAGCCCGGCTCCGACGGGGACCCGGCTGTCGACGAGCATGTCGACCCCCGGCACGTCGTACCCGTCCTCGCGGAGCGCCCAGACGACGCCGACGGCGTAGCCGGCCCAGCCCTCGACGCTGCGTGGCCCCAGCTCGGCCAGGGTCCCTTCCCAGGCATCGTCCCGCTGAGCGCTGGCGACGCGGACCAGCTCGTCGGCCCGTGGGCGGACGGCGGCGTACGTCGCGTGCGGGAGCGCGACCGGTAGCACCAGCCCGGCGTTGTAGTCGGTGTGCTCGCCGATCAGGTTCACGCGGCCCGGAGCGCGGCCGACGGTGGTCGGTGGCTCGCCGTACAGGTCGGCGAACGCGACCCGGATCGAGGCGATCAGCTCTGCGGGAAGCCCGGGATCGACGAGGTTCACGAAGCCACCCTATTGACGGGTTCGCCGTAGGATTCGCCCACGTGCGCTTTCTCGACGACCGCGAACCCGCCCACGACCTGACCTACGACGACGTCTTCATGGTCCCGAGGGCGTCCTCGGTGGCAAGTCGGTACGACGTCGACCTGGCCACGACGGACGGGACCGGCGCGACGATCCCGCTGGTCGTGGCGAACATGACCGCCATCGCCGGGAAGCGGATGGCCGAGACGGTCGCGCGACGCGGCGGGCTCGTGGTGATCCCCCAGGACATCCCGATCCCGGTCGTGACAGAGGTGGTGCGCTGGGTCAAGCAGCGCGACCTGGTCTTCGACACCCCCATCGAACTGGCGCCGAGTCAGACTGTGGCCGAGGCGCTCTCGCTGATCCCCAAGCGTTCGCATCGCTGCGCCGTGGTCGTGGAGGACGGCCGGCCGCTCGGCCTGGTGACGGCGTCGGACTGCGCCGAGGTGGACCGCTTCGCGCAGGTGCGCGACGTGCTCCGTCCGGCCAAGGTCACGATCGCAGCCGACAGCGACCCGCGAGCGGCCTTCGACAAGCTCGATGCGGTGCACGCCGGTGTGGCCGTGGGCGTCGACGACGAGGGTCGATTGGTCGGCGTACTGACCCGCACGGGAGCGCTGCGGGCCACGCTCTACCAGCCCGCCGTCGATGGGCACGGCGGGCTGCGGATAGCCGCCGCGGTCGGCGTCAACGGCGATGTCGGGGACAAGGCGTCCCGTCTGCTCGCCGCAGGGGTGGACTGCCTGGTCGTCGACACCGCGCACGGCCACCAGGACCGGATGTTGGAGGCGCTCGCCGCGGTGCGGGCGTTGACACCCGAGGTGCCGGTGGTCGCGGGCAACGTGGTCTCCGCGGAGGGCACCCGCGCTCTGGTCGAGGCCGGTGCCGACATCGTCAAGGTGGGCGTCGGGCCGGGCGCGATGTGCACCACGCGGATGATGACCGGAGTGGGCCGGCCGCAGTTCTCGGCGGTCCGCGAGTGCGCGACAGCAGCCGGCGAGCTGGGCAAGCACGTCTGGGCCGACGGCGGGGTCCGGCATCCTCGCGACGTCGCGCTGGCGCTTGCTGCCGGCGCGTCGTCGGTCATGATCGGCTCGTGGTTCGCCGGCACCCACGAGTCACCAGGCGACCTGCTCGAAGACTCCAGCGGCCGCGCGTGCAAGGTGTCCTTCGGGATGGCTTCGGCTCGCGCGGTCGCGAACCGGACGTCCGGCGAGTCGGCGTACGACCGGGCCCGGAAGGGGCTTTACGAGGAGGGCATCTCGTCCTCGCGGATGTACCTCGACCCCGCCCGCCCGGGCGTCGAGGACCTGATCGACGAGATCTGCTCGGGGGTGCGGTCGGCGTGCACGTACGCCGGCGCGTCCTCGCTCGCCGAACTCCACGACCGGGCGCTGGTGGGCGTGCAGTCGGCCGCCGGGTTCACCGAGGGGCGGCCGCTCGCGACCAGCTGGTAGCCGCGCCCGCTCGACCTCTCAGTCGCGCGAGCTGCGCGCCGTCCGGCCGCGGACGATGCCGATGAACGTCTGGATCCGCGGGTCGTCGTTGTCGATCAGCCAGGTCAGCCCGACCTTGGTCGAGGGCAGGTCGGTCACGGTGCGGTAGATGACGTCTTTGCGGTGGTGCAGCCGGGCCACCGACATGGGTACGACGAGCACGCCGGTGCCGGCGGCCACCGTCTCCACCGCCTCGCGGACGGTGAGGCCGGTCCAGTCCTGGTGCTCATCGGCAAGCTCGGCAGAGCTGACCTCGTCGAGCAGCGATAGCTCGTTGTCGACGTTCATCACCGCGACCGGCAGCTCGTCGTACAGCGGGATCAGATGCAGACCGTCACGATCTATGGGGAGCCGGACCAGCGCCATGTCGAGGGCGCCGGTCCGGACGCCGTGCTCCTGGGCGTCCTCGGAGACCGGCACCAGCTCGATGGGCTCGCGCTCGCGCTCGCGCCCGC
>DOWL01000100.1:9648-9873 GCA_003519585.1 Nocardioides sp.
CACTTGTCCGGCGTCGCGCCGGTCACGAAGCCGAGCCGGAAGGTCACGAGGCATCGTAGGCCTCCCGGCTCGGCTGAGTGGTCAGCGGTGCAGGTCGAACCGGTCGTTCTCCATGACCTTGACCCAGGCCTTGACGAAGTCGGCGACGAACTTGTCCTTCGCGTCGTCGCTCGCGTAGACCTCGGACACGGCGCGGAGCACGGAGTTGGAGCCGAAGACCAGGTC
>DOWL01000091.1 GCA_003519585.1 Nocardioides sp.
GATCTGCGGTAGGCACATCATCCACGCGGGCAGTGCCCGGTTCAGGCGTGGCCCGTTCTTTCCCGGTTCGGTCGGCGATGGTGCTGGGGTACCGAAGGTGGCTTCGTGGCGGGCGACAGCAGCGGCGTAACGCCCCCACCGCCCAGGCCAGAGTTCCGGGGTGAGCGCCCAAAGCGGGGGTCTCACGGATGCCCCTGGGCTGTCCGACTGGTTGTTCCCGTACGGGACGGCAGTAGGTGTCGGCAGCAGGTGGCGGGGGTTGTCGATGGTCCCGCATTCGGTGCGGACCACGGCATCGGTGAGGGTCACATCAGACGGGGTAGAGCCACCGGACGAGCCCGCATCAGCAGCCGTCACGGTAGGAAGAAGATACTCCACCTGGTCTGCGAGGGTCGGACCGTGCCCCCCGGCTTTCCGTTTGTCCGGGTGCTGCGATCCGCCGTTGATCGCGAGCTGCGCGGTAGGCGTCAGCAGCAGATGAGTCGGCGTATCAGTCGCCCTGGGTGGTTCCGTCGCCCACATCACTCCACCCGAGGTGGCTCCCGACGCAGGTGGTGCACCGATCAGGTCAGGGTCCCCGAACAGCGCATGATTCGGAGCCGCCCACCCAGCCTCGTCCAACAACGCGCACGGATCACCTGCCGGCACCACCCACGCCCCGCGAGGGGTAGCGGCGATGAACAGGCGGGCCCGTTCATGGCACGCCCCGACGGCTGACGCGGTGAGGACCGTCCACCGAGTGTCGTACCCAGCCCGGTCCAAGTCAGCCAACACGGCGGTGAGACCGAGGGTGAGATGCCCCCGCACGTTCTCCAAGAGGACAAGCCGAGGACGGAGGACGCGGATCCCCTCGATGATCCACGGCCACAAGTGGCGTTCGTCGTCGACACCGAGCCGCTTTCCGGCTTGGGAGAACGGGGGGCATGGGTATCCGGCGGTGAGGACGTCGACCGGTTCGGCTGCGGTCCAGTCGATGGCGGTGAGGTCGCCGAGGTTCGGGACATCCGGATAATGGTGGGCGAGGACCTTCACCGGCCCGGGGGCGATCTCTGACACCCAGGCGAGAGTGCCGCCCGTGACAGCGGCAGCGGCCTGGTCGAGGCCTCCTGCGCCGGTGCACAGGGAGCCGATCCTGGGACCGTTCACCGGGTACCGTCGGTTTCGACGGCGGCGGATTCGAGGAACGCGTCGACCTCGTCGTCCTTGTAGCGGACGAGGTTCCGGTTGGCCCGGTAAAACTTGGGGCCCTTCCTCTTGGCACGCCAGTACTCGAGGGTCTTCTCGGAGACGCCGAGGCGTAGGGCGGCTTCGGTGGTGGTGATCCAGGCCATGGTGTGGTTCTCCCCTGCGTGGTGCGTGCTGTCACTGTGTGTCCCCCACACTGTAAATGTGTTGGATGGACACCGCAACCGGCCCGACACGACCCAGACACGGCGGGGGCGGGGCCGCAGGGTGGAGTACCAATAGCGCAGCCAGAATGTGCGGACACGCTAGACTGAGTGTCACCAACTGGACATGGCGAAGGCCCCCGCGAGGCTGGGGAGTCCGCGAGGGCCTTCATTCAGCACTGTGAGGAGTGCTGCCGTATGGCACCTACGTTACCTGCATGCCCCCCTGTCCGTCACCTCCCCCGCCGATCCGGGGCGAAGCAGTGACCTGGACCAAGACCTCAGACGACTTCGCTGACGACTGCGACATCCTCTCCGACGCCGCGTACCGCGCCCACCACGAGGGGCTCACGTGGTCTAACCGGAAACTTCTCGACTGCCGTCTCCCGAAGGACCGACTGTCGAAGTTCATCACCCGCCCGGAAGCGGCACGCGAGTTGGTGGACGTGGGGTTCTGGGCTGATGACGGAGACGCCTACATCATCCGCCACCACGCCACCTATCAGCGGACCAGGGAGCAGGTCATCGCTCAGCAGGAGCGGAACCGGGTGAACGGCAAGAAGCATGTGAGCGCGAAGGCTCCGCGTGAGGTCTGGACTGATGGAACCCAGGTGGGTTCCCAGATGGGTTCGCCAGTCGCTAACCCACAGGGACAGGACAGGACAGGTCAAGGGCAGGCTTTGGAGGAAAAGGTTGATCAAGCGATTCAGGAGGTGATCGATACGGACGGCAGAGGGTGGACGGTCAACGCGTCTGCTGTCCCAAGTCAAGGCAACGGGGCGGGCACCTACTCAAGGTGACCAGCCCCGCCTCTTCCTTCCTCAGCGCTCTTGCCTTGAACGCACCGACGGCTCCCTCAACGTGTCCTACACGCCGGGGAGCCGTCGGGCTACGCGCTGTCCGTTGACTTGAGCCGCCCACGCGGGTGACGCATCGTCATGCGACAGGCAACGACCCAGTGCACGCATCAAGTCTAGGCGACCCATTCGTTTGCTGCGTCGATCAGCGCGTGGCACGCCGAACCATCGCCGAGGAACGAAGCGACAACGGCAAGATCCTTCGGGCCCAGTCCACGCGACTGCCCAGGACGGATCGTCAGCCAGCGCCCGTCATCAGGGCCCAGCAACGCCACCCGGTCCGCTGCCGTCAACGGGACCACTTCGTCATCCGTCCACACCAGGCGCCGACCAACAGCGAGGACCCTAACCGCGGCCCGCATCTTCGCCTCGTCATGCACCTCATGCGGGAACCTCGTGTACGCCGTCTCGAAGTAGTCGAAGCCGAGAGTCTCCGCGAGGCGGTCGACAGCGCCGCCCTCAATCCATGTCGTTGCCCAACGGACCTCGCACATCCCGGACCGGTGCACCGTGTTGACGGCGTCGACGAGGGCCGGCGACCACCTGATCGGGTACCCGCAGACATCTGCCCGGCGCATGGGGCCCGGCCATCTGGACTGCTTGGAGCCGATCATGTTGATGACGCCGTCGACGTCAAGGAGCCACACGGGTCGCTTCTCGTTCACTGCACCTCCTCTGGTGTCCACGGCACCTCGACGAGGTCAAGGTCAGCGTCCGTGTACGACAAGCCACCGGTGTCGCTGGTCTTCCATCTGCCATCGCAGGTCCGCACCCACGACTGGACACCTTGATGGCCCCGGAACGTGGCACGGACAACGGACCCGGGAGCGGTCGGCAGGCAGGCCACAGGAGGCACGGAGACGACCTCGGGAAGGTCAGCCGGGACCGACAGACACGAGAACTCGTTCAGGGCACTCACGTAGACGAGACGCCCGTCAGTGCCCGTGAACTCCCGCATCACCAGAGTCACGAGGACGTCGCCGGTCGCCTCACCCACGGCCCATCAACCGCCTAGCCCGCCACCCGAACCCGGCAATCCCAAGGAGCAGGTAGAACGTGAACGAACCCCAATGCCCGTTCGCTACCGTCGTCCCGATCCCGCACGAAGCAGCACCGATGAGGAGCCCCTCCAAGTAGTTGCGGGTATCCATGGGCTTCGGTGTCCTGGCCGCGTCGACTGACAGCCGACCGATCTCGAGGTTCGCGGCGTCCAACTGCTTCTCGACCTCAGCGAGTCTCGCCACGGTCTCCGCGTGCGCCGACGGCTCCGCCAGAAGATCGCTCACTGCTCCTCCTCGGTGCGTCGCTTCCGCTTCATACCAGCCCAACCTCGCTCAACCTGAGCCCGGTTCGCCTTCAACATCCACGACAGCCCACGGTTGTGCCGGTTCTGGCCAGCGTCATGCCGCTTCAGCTTCATCCGCCGCGACCGGTACCGCCCAGTCAAGAAGACCGCCCAGGCAACAACGCCGGCATCGACTGCCCATCCAACGCAGCATCCAAGCGAGGGATCATCTCCTGCGCCATCGTCGCCCCAGACGGCAGAACGAAATGAGCGAGGAACTCCTCCTCGATCGTCACGATCCCCTCCTGGACAGCCACCAGTTTCGCCTTGATGACCGCGGCCAACGCCCGCCACCGCTGCCGTACCACCTGCTCGTACGCCTTCTCCGCCTCACCCGGTGAACGGGGCGTGCGGCGGGTCGGGGTGTGCGTGAACTCCCGGTCGTTCGGGTCAGGCATGTGCAGCACGAACCGGACCTGCCGTCCGCTGATGACGAACCCGACAGCGGCGTGGCCTTGCTGCCAGCCGTAGGCGAACTCGGTTGCACCGAACTTGCGTAGGGTCCGTTCGATCTCGTTGCGGGACGCCTCGGAGGAGACGTTCGTGTTCTGCGCATAGCGGGTCACTGTTCCTCCTCCACGGTCCAGACCTGCACCGGAGCAGACGTCACCCGATAGGAAGTCATCGGGTCCCCGTACCCGGTGAAGGCGTCGTTGGCGCAGCGGAGTGCATCGGCTAGGGACGGGCAGTGCTCAAGGACACGCCACGCGTCCTCACCCGGCTCCCTCCACTCGACCCGGTATTCGCGTTCCCCGGTACCGACCAGAGACAGCAACCACTCGACGTCATCGACGCGGATCTCAGGCGCGATGGACGCCCATCGGGTGAGCCGGTCTATCCGCTCCTCTACCGACTCAGCCACGGTCCCCCTCCACTCGCACGTCGTATGCCTCTGGGTACTTCTTCCCCGGCTTCGCCACCGGACGCCCAACCCACGACACCACTGCCCCGACAGGCAGGGCCCCACGACCCCCCGTGGAGTTCTTCGACACGAACCACGACGTTCCATCGTCGGCCGTGATGAACCCGGACGTGACGTCCCAACGGGTCACCGTCCCCTTGCGGCGGGACGAGTCGTCAGGGTCGACCTGGGACAGCAACCACTCGACGTCCTCCGGGTATAGGTACACCTCGGGACCGCCCACCCAATTCGTCATCACCCGGTTGCCGCGTGACCCGTCGACCCATGCCCGGATACGGGTGAGACGGTCCACCCTCGACTCAGCCACGGGGCACCTCGACGTCCTCGAAATGCTGCCAGTGATCGGTCCCAGCGTCACGGACCTCCACCCGGATCGCCGTCACACCATCCGCGACCACGAACCCGTTCTCGACGTCCGAGAGCATGGCCGCGACATGCGCGTACATCTTCGCCTCAGACGGGTACAGGTTGGACCAGCGCCGCTGCGGCCTTCCGTGGACCACGAGGCAGCACTTGAAAGCACGCGCCTTAGCCACGACCGGTCTCCTCTCCGCGCTTGTTTCTCTCGCACCGCTGGTTGAGAGGCTCATGGAACCCGCCGTAGCCGCACGTGCAGTCCGCTTCGTCGCGGAGGTACTCATCGAGGTACGACAAGGCCAGACGGACACCCTCAGCCTTCGCCTTGAGACGGGCCGCATCCGTGCCATGGTCTGTGTACGCGGCGGCAGCGGCGCTTGCAGCGTTGTCGCGCAGGGTTTCATCGGCCTTGACGAGGCGGTCCCGGAGGCCACTGACCCACTCGGGGATGTTGGTCTCAACCATCGGTCAACCCACCAACTCTCGTACGGCAGCCACTCGTCCGAGCCTGCTTCCCGATACTCCACGTAGGCTCCGGCGAACTTGTGCCTGTATCGGTCGCGGTACTCCTGGACCAAGGCGTACGCCTTCGCTTCTGACGGAATCTGCACCCAGGACAACTTGGTCCCGTCGCTCGCTACCCGGGCCACTCGGAATGTCGTGCGCTTAGCCATCGGTTAACCCTCCAGGGTTTCGTGTCCGCAACCACCACAGACCACAGTCGGCGCAGCACCAGCAGTCAAAGTGTGGATGCACCGCTGGCAGCAAGCGGGGCACCGGAGCGTGATAGTCCGCTCGACGACAGGCAAGGCCACCGGTCAACCCTCCTGGGCGGTAGCAGCGGATGCGGCGTAGGCGCGGGCCTGGTCGGCGAGCAGCGCCGACTCCAACGCCGAGTCGAGGTACATCAGGGCGTCGGACGCCGACCGGAACTCGTTGACGGCATCCCTGATCTCGCCAGCGTTCGGGAACGCTGCCCGAGCGGACACCCGGCCTTCGACGAGGTGGGAAGCTGCCCGGTCGATGCGGTCGGCGACGCGCCTCAACTCGGACGTGGCGGAGAGGACGGAGCGGGCGGCGTCCCACTGGTAGACCTGCTCGTCGGTGGCGGCGGTCGTCATGTCGGGGATCTTGATGTTCATGGTGGGTTCCTCACAGTGTGGCTGTCGCTGATAACGGACACTCTAGCCGGTCCGATAACACAATTCAAGTGTGCCCCACTTGTCAGACCCTGCCCGGCACGCACATTCGAACTGGCGTACTAGACCATATAGAATGTCCTCACCAACGGGCACGGCCCCGGTGCGTCGAACACCAAGGGCCGCTGACCCGACCCACTCGGACACACGAGAAGGAGGGGCTGTGGCCCAGCCTACCCAGTTCGACCCGCCCGGGCTCAAGGGCGACGGAGTCTGCTCGGCCCGAATGTGCCAGCGGCCGGCAACCAAACGTGGCATGTGTGGCCGCTGCTACCAGCGGTGGCGGAAGGCCACCCCTCAACGGCGGCCGGCCTTCCGTGACCCCGCTGGAACGCTTCATGTCCATGGTGAACACTCAGGCGGGTGCGCCACCGTCGCATGCGCCCTGGCTAGGGCCTTGCTGGCTATGGACCGGGGGGACCAGCGGCGCCGGGTACGGGGTTTTCGCCCTAAATGGCGCCAATATCAGGGCACATGAGTTCGCCCTGACATCCATAGCTGGCGACTCTAAGCCGATCGGGCATGTGGCATGCCACCGTTGTGACAATCCTTCTTGCGTACGGCCAAGTCACTTGTACTTCGGAACTAGGCAAGACAACTCAGATGACGCCTGGGGTCGTGCTCGCATGCCAGTCGGCAGCGAACGGCATGGGGCGCGACTCAACGAGTTCATGGTCAGGGACATCAGGGAGAGGGTCGCTGCGGGTGAACCCCAACAGATCCTGGCTGAGGAGTACGGCGTAGAGCGGAGTCACATCTCGAACATCGTGACCATGAAGAAGTGGGTCCATGCCGGCGGGCCACACCCGAAACGAAGGGAACAACCATGAACGCACCGCAAACGACGATCATCGGTAACCTGACCAGCGACCCGGAGATC
>DOWL01000220.1 GCA_003519585.1 Nocardioides sp.
CCTTGCGAATGTCGTGCGCCGGCAACAGGTCGGTGACGTGCTGCTGAAGCCATGCACGGAATTCGGTCGCAACCGGTCCAGCCCGCGCTTGTCGGTGCGCGAGGAGTTCGGCTCCCCGGAGTTGCCGGTCGCGCGCCTCCTCTTCGGCAGAGAAGATCTGGCCGATGTAATGCATCGCCTGGGCAGCGAGCAGGGGGGCCTTGTCTTTGTGGTCGCGGAACTTCCGGAACGCGTGGCCGTTGCAGCCCGACTCGAAGCGCTCTCCGTCGACGTAAAGGTGGTCGTATACGCTGGAGGCATCGGCGGTGATGGTGCCCTGCCAGAGGATCGGATCGCCCTCGGGCGTCAGGCCGAGGGTGAGGAACTCGTCGAGGTGATGTCCTTCGCGGGTGAGGGTGAAGTGGAAGACAGTGTGCTCATCGTTGCCGAAAACGAGGACCTGCCCGTAGACCGGCTCCTTTGCGAGCAGGTAGCCGTCGGCGTCGACTTCGCCCTGACGAGCCTCGCCCTTCTTGGGGACCGCGAGCAGCCGAGGGAAGACCACCCGCAGGCCCGTCCCGTCGCTGCGGATGTGACTGTCCATCAGCAGGGAGAGGCGCACCGAGGCGGCCACCGGCAGGAGCAGATCCGCGCCGCGACCCCACCAGCGGTTCAGGGTGGACGAGGGGATGCGAGCACCCATTCGCTCCAGCTCGCGCCCCAGGCGATCGAGCGGGAGGAAGAGGCCGGTCCTCGAGTGGAGCAACCAGGCCATCATCCCAAAGGTGCAGGCCGCGCGGTCGAAGGGCATCGGGGGCTGTGCTGGTGTGATCACCTGCTTGCATCCCGCGCACTGGCAGACCTTGCGCTCAATGCGACGGATCCGGAGGTAGGCCCGAACGAAGTCGTACTCTTCGGTCACGAGGACCTTCAAGGGCCACAGCCGTGTGCCGCCACAAGCATCGCACTTCGTGGGGGCGATGGGATCGATGTCTCGCGGCAGGTCGGGTGGAGGTGTGCCCCGACCGTGCTTGTCCCTCTTCTTGGGCGGCTTGACCGAAGAGGAGGGATCGGGCGGAACTTGGTCCGCGCCTCCCTCCGGCGTCGGGGTGGGCGACGCAGCGGCACCCAGGGCCTGCGCCTCTTCCTGAAGCCGGACGAGCTCGGCCTTGCGCGCATCGGCCATGTCTCCGAGCAAGCGGTCAAGCTGTTTTGTCAGCCCCTCCACCATCGCGATCAGTCGCTGGTTGTCTCGCTGTAGCGTCGCGATCGTCCCGCGCAGGACCTCGATCACCGCGAGCAGCGCGGCGGAGGAGGCGGTGTCGGAGGCGTCGGACATGTCGACAGCAGATCACGCGGCTGGCAATCCGGAAAAGCCTACGTGCGAAAAGAGATCGGGGGAATTGGGTTTTCGCGAGGTCGGTCCTGATCGCGCGAGTAGCGCAAGCGGCGCACAGCGCTCCGCAGGTCGATCCCCTCGAGGATCATGGCGAGCTGGCCGAGGTCGACTTCGGCCTGGATTGCGCCCTCTGGAAGCTGAAAGGTGCCTCGCTCCAGGCGCCGGAAGATGATGGTGTAGCCACAGCGGTCGTAGAAGATGAGCTTCATCAGGTTGCCTCGCTTGTTCCGGAACAGCACCAGGTGCCCCGAGAGCGGGTCCAGCCCCAGACGATGCTGGACGAGCGCGGCGAGCCCATCGAACGATTTCCGCATGTCGACCGGGTCGAGCGCGACGAAGATCCGCACGCCCAGCGGTAGCGTCAGCATGACCGCACCACAGACAGCAGCCTCGCCAGCGTCGTCTCCTGGAAGTCATCCTCGACCTCAACCGCCAGGTCCCCGACGAGGACCCGGTACCGGGACGGTCTCGAAGGAGGAAGCGTCACCTCCATCAGCCGAAGGGGTTCACCATCGGGTCGGCCACCGCCCCGTGCAAGGTTGAGCTTCCAACACCGCAGGGAACGGGCGTCCAGGGACCGCCGGCGGCTGAACTGCACCAACGACTCGCCCGTCGAAGCAAGCTCCGACAGCAGGGCGAGTGCCTCCTCGCGACCTATGATCTTGCGGGGCTCCGCGGACATCGTGACCTCCAGGTTGGAGACCCCATGTCACATGGGCAGGCTCGCCTCGCCGCTGGTCCTTGGCGGAGGGCTTACAGTCCAGAACCCACGTCGCGAGATCCAGACCCTCGTCCACCTGGCCGTCGCAGTCATCGTCGACGCCGTTGCAGGTCTCCAGGGCGCCGGGAAACACGGAGGCATCGCCGTCGTCGCAGTCCGTTCCAACTACGACGAAGCCCGCGGGGGCCGATTCGGCCACCAATGCGGTTGCCGGGTCACCGAAACCGTCGCCGTCAGCGTCGCGAGACCAGTGCAGCTCGGTGGCGGTGTCACCCTGCGGTTCCGCGGTGTCAACGGATGGCAGGTCGGTGCCTTTGTCGGTGCAGGATGCCAGCAGCAGGCCGACGAGAGGAGCGCTCCGCATCAGTTTGAGAGCTCGGCGAAGACGATAGCTGTGTCGTCGGCCCCGGTGTCGTCAAGCCCCAATGTATATCCTGTGCGGTTGGAGTCCTTCAGCATGAATGCCATCGCCTCGTTGATGGACGCACCGTCGACGTGGACCACCGCAGACGGATTCTCGATGCAGTCGTGGCTTGGTCCACTGCTCGACCCGTCCCACTCGAACGTGATGAGGGCGTCGTCCTCCCAGACGGCTCCACCGCCCACGTCCAGGTGCTGGTCCCGCTGTCCCAGGTGCCGTGGGCCCAACCGATGTCGTCGTACAGACCGGTGTCCGCGCATTCGCCAGAAGCCGGACGCCCCAACTGGTCCAACATGAACGGCTGGTCGGTACCCGCGTCGATGTACGGGTCGGCGATCTCGTTCAATCCTACCCGGCTGTGTTGAAGGTGTACGACAGTACATGGGCCACCTGCGTCCCGGCGGTCGGGTTGGCCGGAGCGATGTTGCCAGCGGCACGGCGGAGCCTGAGCTTGTTGGTCCCAACTCAGTTGTCGCCGGCGCTGTTGGTGCAGGCAGCCGGTGGCCCGATTGTCCAGGACACCGTGAGGGCCTTGGACTCGATCCCGGCCTTTGGGGCTGCGGTCACCGGAGGGTTCCAGGTTCCGCATGGGGCGGCCCATGCCTGACTGGCGCCGAGCAAGGCCAACACGGGTAGCAGGGCAGAGAACACGGGCACTGCGACTGAAGGCTCACCATGCTCGGCAAAGATTGAAACACGCAAGGGCATCCCAACGCCAGGGTCAAGGGGTCGGGTCGTTCCGGGTCCCCTTCCCCCTGGCGTGCCTCAACCCTCACCCCCCCCCCGCCGCGCCATGTGGGTGCCGCCC
>DOWL01000211.1:0-5595 GCA_003519585.1 Nocardioides sp.
CCCCGAGGTCGAGGAGGTGCTCGGCGCGCTGAGTCTGATCCTCAACGGCGGCGGGGTGGCGCAGCTCAAGACCATCTCCCAGGAGCTCAACAAGGCCGTCACCGGTCGCGAGGGCGACGTCCGCTCGGTGCTCACCCAGCTCGACACGTTCAGCGGCACCCTCGACACCAACAAGGCCCAGATCGTCGATGCCATCGAGGCACTCAACCGGCTCGCGGTCTCGGCCCACGAGCAGGAGGGCAACATCGACGCCGCCCTCGACGAGCTGCCCTCGGCCCTCACCAGCATCGACGGGCAGCGACAGGACCTGGTGCGGATGCTGCAGGCGCTCGACCAGCTCTCCGGCGTCGGCGTCCGGGTGATCCAGGCATCGAAGACCGCGACCGTCGACTCACTGCGCCAGCTGCAGCCGGTGCTCAACCAGCTGGCCGCGTCGGGCGACGACCTGGTCAAGGCCTTCAACGTCTTCTACGCCTACCCGTTCGTCGACGAGGTGGTCGGTCGCGACCCGCAGGTGGCCCGCAACCTGCACATGGGCGACTACACCAACCTCTCCATCACCCTCGAGGTCGACCTGACCAAGCCGGGGCTGCCGACCGACCCGAGCGACGTACTCCCGACCCAGCTCGACCCCGGGCCGCTGGTCCAGGACGTGCTGGCCTGCATCACCAGCGGCAGCCTGAGCAGCGCCGTCTGCCAGCGGGTGCTGGCCACCCCCGAGGCACTGCTCAAGCTCAAGCAGGTCTGCCAGGAGCCGGGCAACCGCCAGAAGACGGTCTGTGTGCTGGTCAACACCGTGCCAGGGCTCCCCGCGGTGCCCGGGCTGCCGGGCGCCAGCGCCGGCAGCGATCCGCTCGGCGACCTGGGTGACGCCGTGGGCGGTGTCGTCGGGGGCCTCGGCGGCCTGGGCCGCACCGCGCCATGGCCGGACGCCGCACACGGCGGCCCGACGATGGCGCAGCTTCAGTCGGTCTACGACCCGTCGTTGGTCAACCTGCTGGTGCCCCAACTCGTGACGGGGAAGACGCCGTGATCACCCGCCGTACCAAGGCTCAGCTCGTGGTCTTCGTGGTCATCACGCTGCTAGGTGTCACCTTCGTGGGCGCTCGCTACGCGCACCTGGACCGCGCTTTCTATGACGACGACTACACCGTGACCGTCCAGCTCTCCGACTCCGGCGGCATCTTCGCCGGCGGTGAGGTGACCTATCGCGGCGTCGGGGTGGGGCGGGTGAGCAAACTCGAACTCACCGATGAGGGCGTGGATGTCGCGCTCGACGTCGAGAACTCCTACGACGAGATCCCCGCCGACACCCTGGCCGTGGTCGGCAACCGGTCGGCGGTCGGTGAGCAGTACGTCGAGCTCCAGCCGCAGCGCGCCGAGGGCCCCTACCTCCACGAGGGGTCGGTCATCGAAGCGCGACACACCAAGCTGCCGATCGCCACCGACGCGTTGCTCACGCACCTGTCCGAGACGGTCGGGTCGGTCGACCCGGACTCGCTCGCCACCACCGTCGACGAACTGGGCGCCGCCTTCGCCGGCAGCGGCGAGGACCTGCAGCAGATCATCGACTCCGGCAACTCCTTCATCGGCACCGCCAACGACAACTTCGACCTCACCACCGACCTGATCCGCGACAGCAACACCGTGCTGCACGGGCAGATCGCGTCCGAGTCGGCGATCCGCAACTTCAGTGCGCAACTCCAAGCGTTCAGCAGCGTGCTCGCCGGCGCCGACCCCGATCTGCGCGACCTCATCGACACCGGGGGTGTCGCGGCCACCCAGCTGCGGACCTTCCTCGAGGACAACCGCGTCGAGCTCGGCGATCTCATCAACAACCTGGTCACCACCGGCGACATCGTGGTCAAGCACCTCGACGGCATCAAGCAGGTGCTCGTCCTCTACCCCTACGTCGTCGAGGGCGGCTTCACCGTGGTCTCCAAGACCCGCGAGACCGGGCTGTACGACGCCCACTTCGGTCTCGTCCTCACCACGCAGCCGGTCTGCCACCAGGGCTACCAGGGCACCGACACCCGGCCTCCGCAGGACGGCTCGAACCGGCCGATGAACCTCGACGCCCGCTGCACGGAGGACGCGTCGCACACCAGTGCCCGCGGCGCCCAGCACGCCGCGGAGCGAGCCCCGGCGGCCTACACCGACCAACCGGTCGTGGCCGCCTACGACCCGGCCACCGGCGAGCTGACCTGGGGAGACCCGGCCGCGCGCGGGGACGGTGGCCACCGATCGACGGGTACCACCACCCCGTCCACCCGAGAAGAGGAGTCCTGGAGATGGCTGTTCCTCCAGCCGTTGACGTCGCCCCAGTCGTGACGTCGACGACCGAACCGCAGACCGAGCCGTTGGTCGATCCGACCGGCGCCGGGGCCCCCCCGAGTGCTGCCCCGCGTCCGGCGCGGACCCTGCGGCTGGCGCTGCTGGTCGCGCTGCTGGCGCTCCTGCTCGCCGGCACCGCGGCGGTCGTCCACCTCGCCTCCACCCGCCCGGTGCCGGCGCTGGGCATCCAGGGCGAGCAGGCAGCGCTGCAGTCCGAACGTGAGTCCGCGATGGCCCAGGCCGAGCAGTTCCTGCTCCGTATCAACACCTACGGGCCGGAGTTGCTGGAGGGCGAGACGATGCCGCAGTACCGCGACCTCGTCGAGGAGGTCATCACCGCCAAGTTCGCCGCCGACTTCGAGAAGAACGCGCCGTTGGCCGAGGCCACGGTCAAGCAGGCCGGCGTCGGTCGGAGCGCGCAGGTCTACAGCACCGGCGTCTCGGCGATCGACGACGACTCCGCCACCGCGCTGGTGGCGGGCTCCTTCACCCAGTCCTACCCGGCCAGCCAGGGGTCGAAGGAGCGTGTCGACACCGAGCCCGCGCCGTTCCGGGTCCAGGTGAGCCTGGTCAAGATCAAGGGGCAGTGGCTCGTCGACGACTTCACCCCGCTCACCGGCGACACGCAGGACCAGCCCGGTGGCGGCCAGCAATCCGGCGGGCTCGGCTCCACCCCGACCCAGGGAGCGACCCCGTGATCCCCACCGTGACCGGCGCCGCCACCCGTACCACGAGCTCGGCTGCGGCCCCCACCTGGTACGACCTGCTCGGCGTCGAGGTCGACGCCGGCGCCGACGAGATCCGGACCGCATGGAAGTCGGCCATCGCCGACCTCGACCCGGGAGATCGTCGGTTCCGCGTCCTCAACGAGGCTGCCGAGGCACTGCTCGACCCGGCCCGGCGGGCGGCGTACGACGACACGCTCGAGCCGACGGTGGCTGAGGTGCGAGGCGCGCCAGCGGCGAGCCTCGAAGCCTCCCAAGCCGAGGCAGCCGTGCCGACCAGGGCCCGACGCCCGGTGCCCGCGTGGTTGCTGGCCGCGCTCGCCGTCCTCGTGGCGCTGCTGGTGGCGGCCGCCGGCTACCTCGCGACCCAGCCCTCCGACGCAGCCATCGCCGACGGCACCGGCGAGGCGCAGGGCGCGGCGGAGCAGGCGGTGACCACGATCCTGTCCTACGACTACCGCCACCTCGACCAGGACCAGGCGGCTTCGGGCGAGCTGATGACGCCGGCGTACCGGAAGAAGTACGACGCCCTGTTCTCTCAGATCGCCGCCAACGCGCCGGACCTCAAAGCCGTGGTGACCGCGCAGGTCGTGGCCTCCGGGATCGTCCGGTCGGGGGAGGACCGGGTGCAGGTGCAGATCTTCGTCAACCGCCCGACGCTGCGCAAGGACCTGACCGAACCCCAGGTCTACCGCGACCAGGTGGTGCTCACCATGGAGCGCTCCGGAGACCAGTGGTTGGTCGACGACATGGACACCAACAATCTCGGATCTTGACCCTCGTGAGTTTCGGACCCGAGCCCATGGCGACGCTCGCTCCGCTTCGCGGGCTTCGCAGTCCATCGTGGCCGCCGGACAGTCGCGGGCGCGGGCTTCGCCGGATGGGCGCGCTCGCTCCGCTCGCGAACCACTCCCGGGCGAGGTGTCACGAGAGGCATCGTCGTAGACGTCGGCGCCGCCAACGAATTGGGCGACACCCTGGCGCTCGGCGTTTGCATCGGCGCAGGTCAGCGCGGGTGTGGACCGCGCCACGCCCCCAGAATCGGCCCGAAGTGCTTGACCTGAGCCTCGGCAGCACCGACACTCGGTGAACGCCATAGGGATCAGCCGTGGCGCGGTCTTGATGGCTGCCCGCTGATCGGCTATCGTAGGTCCTTGCGCCTGCCCTCAAATGCGCTTCGCTCTGCCCGGAAGGGCGATTCAGTGGTGGTCGGGCCGCATCTCCGCTCACGAGCCCGCATGAGGACAACTCTTGGCCGCGCGCACCGCCTCCCGCACGTCCGCACATAGCAACTCCCGCCGCATCTCCTTCGCGAAGATCCACGAGCCGCTCGAAGTCCCGCAGCTCCTCTCCCTCCAGACCAGCAGTTTCGACTGGCTGATCGGCAACGAGGGCTGGGACCGGACCGTCGAACGACGCCGCGCCGAGGGCGAGGACGTCTCCAGCAAGTCCGGTCTCCAGGAGATCTTCGAGGAGATCTCCCCGATCGAGGACTTCTCCGAGACGATGTCGCTCTCGTTCGAGAACCCGGTCTTCTATGACCCGAAGTACACCGTCGACGAGTGCAAGGAGAAGGACTTCACCTACTCCGCGCCGCTCTACGTCTCGGCGGAGTTCACCAACAACGACACCGGTGAGATCAAGGGCCAGACGGTCTTCATGGGCGACTTCCCGCTCATGACCGACAAGGGCACCTTCATCATCAACGGCACCGAGCGGGTCGTCGTCTCCCAGCTGGTCCGCTCGCCCGGCGTCTACTTCGAGCGCACCGCCGACAAGACCTCCGACAAGGACATCTACACCGCCAAGCTGATCCCCAGCCGCGGTGCCTGGCTGGAGTTCGAGATCGACAAGCGCGACATGGTCGGCGTCCGCCTCGACCGCAAGCGCAAGCAGAACGTCACGGTGCTGCTCAAGGCGCTCGGGATGACCATCGAGGACATCCGCCGCGAGTTCGCCGACCCCAACAGCACCGAGGGCCGGGCCTACGAGTCCATCGAGCTCACGCTCGAGAAGGACCACACCCAGGCCGAGGACGACGCGCTGCTCGACATCTACCGCAAGCTGCGCCCGGGTGAGCCGCCCACACGCGAGGCCGCGCAGACGCTGCTCAACAACTACTACTTCAACCCCAAGCGCTACGACCTCGCCAAGGTCGGCCGCTACAAGGTCAACAAGAAGCTCGGCCAGGCCGAGGCCTTCGACCAGCAGACGCTGACGCTGGCCGACGTCGTCGCGGCCATCCGCTACATCGTGGCCCTGCACGACGGCCAGGCCCAGATCGAGTCCGCCCAGGGCACGATCGAGATCTCGGCCGACGACATCGACCACTTCGGCAACCGCCGGATGCGCACGGTCGGCGAGCTGATCCAGAACCAGCTCCGCACCGGCCTGGCCCGGATGGAGCGGGTCGTCCGCGAGCGGATGACGACTCAGGACGTCGAGGCGATCACGCCGCAGTCCCTGATCAACATCCGTCCGGTCGTCGCGGCGCTGAAGGAGTTCTTCGGCACCTCGCAGCTCTCGCAGTTCATGG
>DOWL01000211.1:5763-5910 GCA_003519585.1 Nocardioides sp.
CAGTTCATGGACCAGACCAACCCGATCGCCGGGCTGACGCACAAGCGCCGCCTCAACGCGCTCGGCCCTGGTGGTCTGTCCCGTGACCGCGCCGGCATGGAGGTCCGCGACGTCCACCCGTCGCACTACGGCCGGATGTGCCCGATC
>DOWL01000211.1:5975-9437 GCA_003519585.1 Nocardioides sp.
CGCGGGCTTCGAGGTCCGCGACGTGCATCCGACCCACTACGGCCGGATGTGCCCGATCGAGACCCCTGAGGGTCCCAACATCGGTCTGATCGGCTCGCTCGCCTCGTACGGGCGGATCAACCCGTTCGGCTTCGTCGAGACGCCCTACCGCAAGGTCGAGAAGGGCAAGATCACCGACCAGGTCGACTACCTCACCGCCGACGACGAGGACCGCTACGTCATCGCGCAGGCCAACGCCACGATCGACGACCAGGGCAAGTTCGTCGACGAGCGGGTGCTGGTCCGTCAGCGTGACGGCGAGGTCTCCGAGGTCCTGGCCGACGAGGTCGACTACGTCGACGTCTCGCCGCGCCAGATGGTCTCGGTCGCGACCGCGCTGATCCCGTTCCTCGAGCACGACGACGCCAACCGTGCGCTCATGGGTGCCAACATGCAGCGCCAGGCCGTGCCGCTCATCAAGAGCGACTCGCCGCTGGTCGGCACCGGCATGGAGTACCGCGCCGCGGTCGACGCCGGCGACGTGCTGGTGGCCGAGAAGGCCGGTGTGGTCAAGGAGGTCTCCGCCGAGGTCATCGAGACGATGAACGACGACGGCACCTACACGACGTACCGGCTCAACAAGTTCCGCCGCTCCAACCAGGGCACCTGCATCAACCAGCGTCCGTTGGTGGCCGAGGGCGACAAGCTCGAGGCCGGCAGCCCGCTGGCCGACGGCCCGTGCACCGACAACGCGGAGATCGCGCTGGGCACCAACCTGCTCGTCGCGTTCATGCCGTGGGAGGGTCACAACTACGAGGACGCGATCATCCTCAGCCAGCGGCTGGTCCAGGAGGACGTCCTCACCTCGATCCACATCGAGGAGCACGAGGTCGACGCCCGCGACACCAAGCTCGGCCCCGAGGAGATCACCCGGGACATCCCGAACGTCTCCGAGGAGATGCTGGCCGACCTCGACGAGCGAGGCATCATCCGGATCGGCGCGGAGGTCACCACCGGTGACATCCTCGTCGGCAAGGTGACCCCCAAGGGCGAGACCGAGCTGACCCCCGAGGAGCGGCTGCTCCGCGCGATCTTCGGTGAGAAGGCGCGCGAGGTCCGCGACACCTCGATGAAGGTTCCGCACGGCGAGTCCGGCACCGTCATCGGCGTCCGGGTCTTCGACCGCGAGGAGGGCGACGAGCTCCCGCCGGGCGTCAACCAGCTGGTCCGGGTCTACGTCGCCCAGAAGCGCAAGATCTCCGTCGGCGACAAGCTCGCCGGACGCCACGGCAACAAGGGCGTCATCGCGAAGATCCTGCCGATCGAGGACATGCCGTTCATGGAGGACGGCACCCCGGTCGACGTGGTGCTCAACCCGCTCGGTGTCCCGCGCCGGATGAACATCGGCCAGATCCTCGAGCTGCACCTGGGCTGGCTGGCCAAGCAGGGCTGGGACCTCGACATCGCCGGGGACAAGTCCAAGGCCCAGAAGCTGGCAGAGTGGCAGCAGCGGCTGATCGACATCGGCGTGGAGCAGGCCGACCCGGACACCAAGGTGGCCACACCGGTGTTCGACGGTGCCCGCGAGGACGAGATCGTCGGTCTGCTCGGGGCTACCTACCCCAACCGCGACGGCGTCCGGATGGTCAAGGAGGACGGCAAGGCCGCCCTGTTCGACGGTCGTTCCGGCGAGCCGTTCCCGGACCCGGTCTCGGTCGGCTACATGTACATCCTCAAGCTGCACCACCTCGTGGACGACAAGATCCACGCCCGCAGCACCGGCCCCTACTCCATGATCACGCAGCAGCCCCTGGGCGGTAAGGCCCAGTTCGGCGGCCAGCGGTTCGGCGAGATGGAGGTCTGGGCGATGGAGGCGTACGGCGCCGCCTACGCCCTCCAGGAGCTGCTGACGATCAAGTCGGACGACGTGCCCGGCCGGGTCAAGGTCTACGAGGCGATCGTGAAGGGCGAGAACATCCCCGACTCGGGCATCCCCGAGTCGTTCAAGGTGCTCGTCAAGGAGATGCAGTCGCTCTGCCTGAACGTCGAGGTCCTGAGCCAGGACGGTACGTCGATCGAGTTGCGTGACGCGGAGGAGGACGTCTTCCGTGCCGCCGAGGAGCTCGGCATCGACCTGTCCCGTCGCGAGCCCAGCAGCGTCGAAGAGGTGTGAGGTGAGGACCCGCACCGGCACCTGTGCCGGGCGGGTCTCCACCACCACCCCCACCATCAGCACGACACAGAACTAACGAAAGAAGCGAAGCCAAAGTGCTCGACGTCAACTTCTTCGACCAGCTTCGGATCGGCCTGGCCACCGCGGAGGACATCCGCGGGTGGAGCCACGGTGAAGTCAAGAAGCCGGAGACCATCAACTACCGCACGCTCAAGCCCGAGCGTGACGGCCTCTTCTGCGAGAAGATCTTCGGTCCCACCCGGGACTGGGAGTGCTACTGCGGCAAGTACAAGCGGGTGCGCTTCAAGGGGATCATCTGCGAGCGCTGCGGTGTCGAGGTGACCCGCAGCAAGGTCCGTCGCGAGCGGATGGGCCACATCGAGCTGGCCGCCCCGGTCACCCACATCTGGTACTTCAAGGGTGTCCCCAGCCGGCTCGGCTACCTGCTCGACCTGGCCCCGAAGGACCTCGAGAAGGTCATCTACTTCGCGGCGTACATGATCACCTCCGTCGACGAGGACGCCCGCCACAAGGACCTCTCCTCGCTCGAGAACAAGGTCGGTCTGGAGCGGGAGCGGCTCGAGAAGCGCCGTGACCAGTCCATCGAGGACCGCACCAAGAAGCTCGAGGAGGACCTCGCCGCCCTGGAGGCGGAGGGTGCCAAGGCCGACCAGCGCCGCAAGGTCAAGGACGGCGCGGAGCGGGAGATGAAGCAGCTGCGTGACCGTGCGCAGCGCGAGATCGACCGCCTCGAAGAGGTGTGGAGCACGTTCAAGGCGCTCAAGGTCCAGGACCTGATGGGCGACGAGATGCTCTACCGCGAGATGAAGAACTGGTTCGGCAAGTACTTCGAGGGCCACATGGGCGCCACGGCCATCCAGAAGCGCCTCCAGGACTTCGACATCGCCGCCGAGGTCGAGTCGCTGCGCGAGACCATCGCGACCGGCAAGGGCCAGAAGAAGGTCCGCGCCCTCAAGCGGCTCAAGGTCGTCGACGCGTTCCGCAAGACCGGCAACAAGCCCCAGGGCATGGTGCTCGACGCCGTACCCGTCATCCCGCCGGACCTGCGCCCGATGGTGCAGCTCGACGGTGGCCGGTTCGCGACCTCCGACCTCAACGACCTCTACCGCCGGGTGATCAACCGCAACAACCGGCTCAAGCGGCTCCTGGACCTCGGCGCGCCCGAGATCATCGTCAACAACGAGAAGCGGATGCTCCAGGAGGCCGTCGACTCGCTGTTCGACAACGGCCGCCGTGGTCGTCCGGTCACCGGTCCGGGCAACCGACCGCTGAAGTCGCTGTCGGACATG
>DOWL01000211.1:9641-9964 GCA_003519585.1 Nocardioides sp.
TGCACCAGTGCGGTCTGCCGAAGATGATGGCGCTGGAGCTGTTCAAGCCGTTCGTCATGAAGCGGCTGGTCGACCTCTCCCACGCGCAGAACATCAAGTCCGCCAAGCGGATGGTGGAGCGCGCGACGTCTGGTCTCTCGCGCTACGCGATGGTCTGGGACGTGCTCGAAGAGGTCATCATGGAGCACCCGGTGCTGCTCAACCGCGCACCGACGCTGCACCGCCTCGGCATCCAGGCCTTCGAGCCGCAGTTGATCGAGGGCAAGGCCATCCAGATCCACCCGCTCGTGTGCGGCGCGTTCAACGCCGACTTCGACGGTGAC
>DOWL01000211.1:10116-11051 GCA_003519585.1 Nocardioides sp.
GACCAGATGGCCGTGCACCTGCCGCTGTCCGCGGAGGCGCAGGCCGAGGCCCGGATCCTGATGCTATCGACCAACAACATCCTCAAGCCGTCCGACGGCCGCCCGGTGACCATGCCTTCCCAGGACATGATCATCGGCCTGTTCTGGCTGACCACCGACCGCGACGGCGAGCCCGGCGAGGGTCGGGCGTTCTCGTCGCCGGCCGAGGCCATCATGGCCTTCGACCGTGGCGAGATCAGCCTGCAGAGCAAGGTGCGGATCCGTCTCGACGACGTCGTCCCGCCGCTGGGCGAGGAGATCGAGGACTGGGAGTCGGGTCGGGCGATCACGCTCGAGACGACCCTGGGTCGGGCGCTGTTCAACGACACCCTGCCTGCCGACTACCCCTACGTGAACTACGAAGTGGGCAAGAAGGCGCTGGGCGCGATCGTCAACGACCTGGCCGAGCGCTACACCAAGGTCGAGGTCGCCGCGTCGCTGGACGCCCTCAAGGACACCGGCTTCCACTGGGCCACCCGGTCCGGGGTCACGGTCTCCATCGAGGACGTCGTCACGCCCGCCAACAAGATCGAGATCCTGAGCAGCTTCGAGGCCCAGGCCGCCAACATCCAGAAGCAGTTCGAGCGCGGCCTGATCACCGACGACGAGCGTCGTCAGGAGCTCATCGAGATCTGGACCGACGCCTCGGCCAAGGTCGGCGACGCCATGGAGGCGAACTTCGACCGGTCGAACCCCATCTTCATGATGGTCGACTCGGGTGCGTCCGGAAACATGAACCAGATCCGGCAGGTGGCCGCCATGCGCGGCCTCGTGGCCAACCCGAAGGGCGAGATCATCCCGCGGCCGATCAAGTCCAACTTCCGTGAAGGCCTCACGGTGCTGGAGTACTTCATCGCGACCCACGGTGCCCGCAAGGGTCTGGCCGACACCGCGCT
>DOWL01000211.1:11168-11539 GCA_003519585.1 Nocardioides sp.
AAGGGTCTGGCCGACACCGCGCTCCGTACGGCGGACTCCGGCTACCTCACCCGTCGTCTCGTGGACGTCTCCCAGGACGTCATCATCCGCGAGGACGACTGCGGCACCGAGCGCGGCCTGATCAAGCGGATCGGCGTCAAGCGCGAGGACGGGACGGTCCGCAAGGACGACAACGCGGAGACCGCGGCGTACGCCCGGACCTCCGCCGTCGAGATCACCCACCCGGAGACCGGCGAGGTGCTGGCCACCGCGGGTGAGGACCTCGGCGACGTCAAGATCGGCGAGCTCGTGGCCGCCGGTGTCGAGGAGGTGTCGGTCCGCTCCGTGCTGACCTGTGACGCCAAGACCGGCACCTGCGCCAAGTGCTACGG
>DOWL01000211.1:11731-18209 GCA_003519585.1 Nocardioides sp.
GCCCAGTCGATCGGCGAGCCCGGCACCCAGCTGACGATGCGCACCTTCCACACCGGTGGTGTGGCATCGGCCGACGACATCACGCAGGGTCTGCCCCGCGTGGTCGAGCTGTTCGAGGCGCGCTCGCCCAAGGGCGTCTCGCCGATCACCGAGGTCACCGGCCGGGTGGAGATCGAGGAGACCGACAAGGCGCGCGTCGTACGCATCACGCCGGACGACGGCTCCGACGTGGTCGAGTACCCCGTCAGCCGCCGTTCGCGGCTGCGGGTCGCCGACGGCGACCACATCGAGGTGGGCGACCAGCTGGTCGTCGGTACGCCGGACCCCAAGGAGGTCCTGCGCATCCTGGGTGTCCGCAAGACCCAGCAGCACCTCGTCGACGAGGTCCAGGCGGTCTACCGCTCGCAGGGCGTGGCGATCCACGACAAGCACATCGAGATCATCGTGCGGCAGATGCTGCGCCGCATCACGGTGCTCGAGTCGGGTGACACCCACCTGCTCCCCTCCGACCTGGTCGACCGTGGCCGGTTCGAGGTGGAGAACCGGCGCGTGGTCTCCGAGGGCGGCAAGCCGGCCTCGGGTCGTCCCGAGCTGATGGGCATCACCAAGGCCTCGCTCGCGACCGAGTCGTGGCTGTCCGCGGCCTCCTTCCAGGAGACCACCCGCGTCCTCACCGACGCGGCGATCCACGGACGCTCCGACTCCCTGCGGGGTCTGAAGGAGAACGTCATCATCGGCAAGCTGATCCCGGCTGGTACCGGCCTCGAGCGGTACCGCAACATCCGGGTGGAGCCCACCGAGGAGGCCCGCGCCGCGGCGTACTCCGTGACCGGCTACGACTCCTACGACTACGAGTTCGCCGGTGCCGGTGGCCAGGCCGTCGCTCTGGAGGACTTCGACTTCGGGAGCTACCAGAACTGAGGCACACAGAGAGGCCCCGCGAGTCAGCCATCGGTTGACGAGCGGGGCCTCTTCTGTTGCCTCGGCGCACCTGGCGCCTCGGATATCGGTCGACTGTCTACCAATTTCCGAAGTCTGCGCCGACTGCTGAGCATCGTCGGCAGCAGGTGCCGAAAATACTCGGCAGATCCGCCGTTGACGTTGCGGACCTCGGAAAAAAGTCGACTGTCGCGGATAGCCCGAGCTCGCCGCCACCCGCATCCACGCGAGCCTTGGAGATCAGTGGCACCATGCCACCCATGCGTCGACGTGCCGGCACCGCGGCGCGCCTGGTCGTGGCGTTCGCGGTGGCGCTGGCCGCGGCGGGATGCGGATCCGGTGGCGACGGCGATGGCGATGGCGATGGCGGTACGCCGACCAGGTCGGCGGCCGTCCTCGAGCCGGCCTGCCCCGCGCCGACGGCGCCGCCGCCGCAGATCAGCGCCGACCTGATCAACCAGCGGATGGCCACCTCGAAGTTGCCGGCCTGGCAGGCGGCGGACATCGGGGCCAGCGCCCGGCTCAGTGACGGCCGGCTGGTGTGGGTCTTCGGCGATACGGTCCGCACCAGCTCGTTCAACCCGCGCATCGTGGCCAACTCGATGTTGATCTCCTCGGGCGACTGCGTCTCCCAGGTGCGGACGCCCGGCGACGGCCCGGTCATCCCCGATGTCTCCAACGGTGTGGTGCTGTGGCCGATGTCCGTGGTGGTGCTCCCGCCGGTCGGCGAGGCGGCCGGCACCGATGTCCAAGACGTGCTGGTGGTGCTGTGTGCCCGCACCCAGCGCGGGGGGAGTGGCGGCGACCTCGACTTCGCCTTCCTCGGCACCTCCGCGGCGGTGTTCACCGTCGCCGGTGACGGCGGCGTACCCCAACTCCAGAAGGTCATCGAGATCACCCCGGACGACTCCGCGAAGGATCAGGTCAACTGGGGGGCGGCGGCCACCCTGCACGGCGACTGGTACTACGCGTACGGGACCCGGCTCCCCGACGAGCCCGGGGTCTTCGGTCGGGAGCTCTACGTCGCCCGGGCGCCGGTCGACGACCCCGGCAACCAGGACAAGTGGCGGTTCTGGGACGGCTCCCACTGGGGGAAGGCGCAAGGAGACGCCGTCGCGACCCTGCCCGCGGTGGGCGGGGTGTCGCAGACCCTGTCGGTCTCCCACGTCGACGGGCAGTACGTCGCCGTCTCCAAGCGCGACGGCGACCTTGGCGACTTCGTCTACATCTGGACCGCGCCCACGCCTGCCGGCCCGTGGACCGCACGGCAGGGGGTGGCGGCGCCGTCCGGCGTCGACACCGGCGAGCTCGAATACGCGCCGCTCGCGCACCCGGAGGTGCCGCTGACCGACGGACGGCTGCTCGTCTCGATCTCCCGCAACACCACCGATTTCCAGCAGCTGATGGACGACCCCGAGGTAGGCCGCCCCGTCTTCGTGGAGGTGGAGCGCCCGTGACCCGCAAGACGCCGCAGCTGAGCCGGCGTGGCCTGCTGGCCGCCGCGGCCGTGGGCACGCTTTCCGCCTGCTCGGGCGACGACTCAGGCACGTCGTCAGGTCCGTCCTCGGGGCCGCCGACCGGGAGCGCATCGACGGGCTCCGGCGCGACATCGAGCGCTGCACCGAGCGGCAGCCCGACCAACGCCGACTGGGCGCAGCTCGGCCGGTCGGTGGAGGGCAGCCTGGTCCTCCCGTCCGACCCGACCTACAACCAGGTGCGGCTGCTCGAGAACCCGCGGTACGACGACGAGCGGCCGCTCGCCGTCCTCCAGGTCAGCTCGGCGCAGGATGTCGCGAGTGGGCTGGCCTTCGCCCAGCAGCACGCCGTACCCGTGGCACTCCGGTCGGGCGGCCACAGCTACCCCGGCTGGTCGGGAGGTGGCTCACCGAAGGCGTTGGTGATCGATTGCCGGCCGCTCAACCAGGTCACTCTGGACGGTACGACGGCCACGGTCGGCTCCGGAGCCGCGCTGGCCGACGTCTACGACGCCATCGGCGGCCAGGGCCGGGCGATCGCCGCCGGCTCCTGCGCCACGGTCGGGGTCGCCGGCCTCACCCTGGGGGGCGGGGTCGGCGTGCTGACCCGGGCGATGGGGCTGACCTGCGACGCGGTCAACTCGATGCAGGTGGTCACCGCCGACGGGACGGTGCGTACCGCGAGCGCGCAGGAGGAGCCTGACCTGTTCTGGGCGCTGCGCGGTGGAGGTGGGGGACACCTCGGCGTGGTGACGTCGTTCGAGTTCGAGACCTCCGCGGCGCCGACGCTCCAGACCGTCTACCTCCAGTGGCCGATCTCCGCCGCGGCCCAGGTGATCGAGGCCTGGCAGCAGTGGGCGCCCAGCGCCGACCCCGGCCTCTGGTCGACCCTCAAGGCACTCGGCGGCCAGAAGCACACCGGCGGTCCGATCCTGCTGCTCTCCGGCACCTGGTCCGGCTCGCCCGGCGCGCTGGACGGCCAACTCGCCGGCTTGCTCAACCACGTACCGAAGCCGTCGACCGACTCCCGCAAGAGCCAGAGCTACCGCGACGCGATGCTCTCCTTCGCTGGCTGCTCATCGATCCCGATCGCCCAGTGCAACACCGGACCTGGCGGATCCCTGACCCGCGAGTCCTTCGGCGCCACCTCGCACGTCGCCTACGACCCGCTGACCTCGGCCGGGATCGACGACCTGCTCGGCCAGGTCCAGGCCGCGCAGTCCTCGGGGCTCCTCGAGGCGGGCATCTCCATCGACGCCCTCGGCGGCCGCGTCCAGGACGTCGCCCCGGACGCGACGGCGTTCCCACATCGCGCGGCCCTCGCCACCGTGCAGTACACCGCGACCTACGCCTCCGGGAGTCCGCAGGCCGCCGACGACTACGTACGCGGCTTCCGGGCCGCGATGGTGCCGTACTGGGGAGCGCACGCCTACGTGAACTACTCCGACGCCCGCCTGAGCGACTACCTCTCGGCGTACTTCGGTGACAACGCCGCCCGGCTCGCCGAGGCGCGGAGCACCTACGACCCCAACGGTTTCTTCACCCAACCCCAAGACTTCTGACTGTCTACCCCGGCGAGTTTCGGCCCCGAGGCCACGGCGACGCTCGCTCCGCTCGCCGGTGCCTTCGCTCGCTGACGCTCACTCGGCACTGTCGCCGTGCCCATCGCTCCCCAGTTGCGCCAACCGACAGGGCCGAGTTGCTTGAATGCCGGGACCAGATGACGGAATGCTGGGCTGGTTCAGCCAGGATTCAGCGCGACGCGACCCGGGCGAACCGGATCCTCCAGCCGCCGCTTCTTGACCGCGGAGAGCATCAGCGCGCCCGCGACCAGTGCCCACACGAGGAGGACGGCGACGACCGCGGTGTAGGACGCGACGTGTCCGCCCGACACCAACTGGCTGGCGCCGTTGATGAAGGCGGTCAGCGGCATCACCGAGTTGAGCGTTTGCAGCACCGTGGGTGCGGTCTCGAGGGGTACGACGTTGCCTGACGCCGCGACCTGGAGGATCAGGAACAGCACGAACAGGGTCAGCCCGACCCGGCCCAGCCGGAGCCGGAGCGCCAGGGCGAGCAGGCAGAACGTCGCGGACGCGAGCAGCACCAGCAGGATCAGCGGGATCATCTGCGCGGTGCTGGGATGGAACAGGATCAGCGCGGCGACCACGGCGGCCGCGTTGAGCATCGCGAAGCCCAGGACAGGGAGCGACTGGGTGATGGCCACCATCCGCGAGCCGACGGGGGCCATGGCGTTCCGGCCCACCGCGGACTGGTCGATGCTGAGAGCCGCCACCAGGGCCGCGAGCCACAGGATCACCCCGAGGATGATGGCGATCAGCCAGCCGTTGCCGTGAGCGGTGTGCTGCACCTGCGCGGCGAGTGCGACCGGTTGGGCGACCACCGCGGTGAGCGTCTCCTGCAACTGCTTGCTGTACGTCGGGCTCTCGGATGCCGCCTGGGCGAGCCCACTGCTGAGCTGCTGGGCACCGTCGTCGACCTGACCGGCGCTGCTCGCCAGCGAGGCGCTGCCGGAGGCCAATTTGTGGCCGGCCTGGGCGGTGGTGCGTGTCCCGCTCGCCAGCGCCGCGGCCCCGCTGTCGACCTGAGCCGCACCACGGGCGAGCGAGGCGGCGCCCGACTGCAGGCTGTTCGCGCCGTTGCTCAGCCGGCCGCTCGCGTTGCTGAGGGCCTTGGATGAGGCCGCGAGCCGGTCTGTGCCGCGCGCGACCTCGCCGGCGCCGTCGGCGAGCTTCTGGCTGCCGTCGGACACCTTGCCGGTGGCCGTCTCGAGCCGCGCCGACGCGGTGGCCAGCGTCTCGGTGTGTTGGGCCGCGCGCCCCAGCTCCGCACAGAAGGCCACGGAGCCGCCGGCTGCCTCACACCGACCGGCCAGCTGGTTGATCTCGTTGGCGAGCAGCCCGGAGCCGCCCGACACGACGCGGGCGCCGGCGTCGACGCCCCGGGTGGCCTGGTGCAGCTCGCGTGACCGACCGGCGAGTACGTCGCTGTTGCGGGCCAGGGTGCGCGCACCCGCGGCGAGCTTGGCCTGGTCGTCGTGGAGCCGACTCGTGCCTCGGGCCAGGTCCCTCACCCCGTCGTCGAGCCGTGCTGCGCCGGTCTGCACGGACGCGGCGCCGGTGGCCAGCTGCGCACTCCCGGTCTGGACGCCGTCGAGGCCGTCGGCGAGTTGGTCGGCGCCCTGGGTGAGCTGCTTGGCGCCCTGGGTGAGCTGCGCGGTCCCGGAGGCGAGCTGGGCGGCTCCACTGGCCGACTGCTGGTTGCCCTGCGCGAGCGAGTTGAACCCGTCGTACACCTGGCCGAGGTAGTTGACGGTCACCTGGTTGCCGAGCGAGGCGGCGGCGGCGTTGGCGACGGCCGAGCTGAGGTAGGGCACGGTCGTGCTCGCCGCACCGTTGCTGACCAGGGTGACCTTGCCCTGGACCGGACTGTCGGTGCCACTGGACAGGATGGAGCTGGAGAAGTCGGAGGGGATCGACAGCACGGCGTAGAACGTGCCGTCGCGCAGCCCCTTGTCCGCGTTGTCCTGGTCGGCGAGCACCCACTGCAGGTTGTCGCCGGGCGAGGCCGGGTGGGTCAACGTGGAGGCAAGCTCACGACCCGCGGCCATCGGCTGGGGGTCGGTGATGATCGTGTCGTTGTTGACGATGGCGACCGGGACCCGGTCGATCTGGTCCTGTCGGCCGCTGGCCGACCAGATCAGCAACGAGGCCGCGATAAGGGGCAGGAGCACCCCGATCACCAGGATCCGGCGCCACCTGCGGCGCTTGCCCTCCGGCGGCGTCCCGGCCGACGCGTCGGTCGGCGTACCGGTGGGCGTCTCGACCGGTGTCTGGTCACTCATGGTCAGTCCTCACAGAGCCGTCGACATCGGGAACGGGGGTCCGCGCGGGCGGTGGGTCGGGGTCGGGCGGCACGCTCGTGGTCGACGTATGCGCCGCTGCGTGGGCCGGGGTGCCGACCGGGCGTGCCGGCTCGGCGACGATGACGACGGTCGCGCCCCGCGTGGTGAGCTCTTCGGCGAGCCGCTCCATCGAGCCGCGGTC
>DOWL01000211.1:18292-23200 GCA_003519585.1 Nocardioides sp.
AGAGCCGCGGTCCGGCGCGCTCTGCGCCTCGAGCCCGGTGAGCACGAAGAGGTCGACGTCGTGGCACAGGCCGAGGGCGGCGTCGACGATCGCCGAGGCGAGGGCGCCGCGCGCGCCCTGGGGTGCAACCGCGGCCACCAGTTGGTCGACCTGCGCCAGTGCGCTCGCGCCGAGCTCGTCCCGCTTGCGCCCCGACAGGGTCAGCAGCCGAACGCGGTCGTGCACCCGCTCCTCGAGGGAGCCCTCGGTGTGCTCGGCGCCCTCCAGCTCCAGCAGCGCCGTACGGCGGAGCACCGCCTCGCGCTGCTCGGGGAGCAACAGGCCGTCGACGACTAGCTCGCCCGACTCGGCGCGCCTTCGGCCGCCCAGCACCCGGCCGAGCGCCACCGGGTTCACGCCGTCGGGCGCGACCACGTGGCACACCTCGCCGGATCGCACGGTGAGGTCGATCGGCGCGGTGTCCGGCTCGGTCACCAGCTCGCGAGCCAGCAGCACCGTGCCCGCGTGCTGGTCCTCGTAGTCGTCGAACGCGACCTTGCGGTGCAGGGCGGCGCCCTCGACGTCGACCACCGGCAGCACGCGATCGAGCCATCCCGGCAACCACCACGCGCGGCGGCCGAGGAGCACGAGTACGGCGGGCACCAGCGTCATCCGCACGATGAACGCGTCGACGAAGACGCCCACGGCCAGGCCGAGCGCGATCTGCTGGATCGTGCTGGTGCCGGCCGGCACGAAGGCGATGAAGACGCTGGTCATGATCAGCGCGGCCGCGGTCACGACCCGGGAGGAGGCCCGGAACCCGTCGTACACCGCCTGCCGCGGCTCCCTCGAGAGGACGAAGTGCTCGCGGATGGCCGAGACCAGGAACATCTCGTAGTCCATCGCCAACCCGAACAGCACGCCCATCACGAAGATCGGCAGGAAGCTGACGATCGGGCCCTCGGAGAGCCCGGGGATCAGGGAGTCGGCCCAACCCCACTCGAAGACGACGACGACAGCGCCCAGCGCGACCCCCACCGAGAGCAGGTAGCCGAGGGTCGCCTTGATCGGCACCGCGATCGAGCGGAAGACGATCATGAGCAGGATCAGGGAGAGCCCGATCACGATCGCCGCGAACGGCAGCAGCGCCTCGCCCAGCCGAGCGGAGGCGTCGATGTTCGCGGCGGTCTGACCGGTCACGAGCATGGTGTCGACGCTGTACTTCTTCTCCAACGCCGGGGCCTCGGCGCGCAGTTCGGCCACCAGGTCGGAGGTCGCGGGGTCGGTCTGGCCGCCCGGAGGGATGACCTGGACCAGGCCGGTGTCGGCGCTCTGGTTGGGGGTCGCCTGGGGCACGGCCACGACGTTCGGTAGCTTGGCGATCGCCGACGCCAGGTCCTGGACGGTGCCCTGGGGGTCGGTGCTGGTGATGATGTCCGCGGTGACGGCCAACGGCGCGTTGTAGCCCTCGCCGAAGGTCCGGGTGATGGCGTCGTAGGTCTGCCGCTGAGTCGTGTCCGTCGGTGCGGTGCTGTTGTCGGGCAGCGCCAGTCGGAGGCTGAACGCCGGGATGGCCGCGATCCCGAGCAGGACCACCACCGCGACGACAGTGATGATCGGCTTGCGCGTCGCCGCGCGTACCCACACCGGGGCCGGGCGGGGACCCGCTGCGGCCGGCGCCGCGGCCTTCGTGGACTTCTTCGCGCGCCGGGGCTTCTTCGGCTTGGGCCGCAGTCGTTCGCCGAGCAGCAACGCGATCGCCGGCAGCAGGGTGAGCGCCGCGCTGACCGCCACGGACACCGAGAACGCCGCGCCCACGCCCATCACCGTGAGCACCGGGATCTGGGCGACCGTGAGACCGAGCAGCGCGATGATCACCGTCGTGCCGGCGAAGACCACGGCGCTGCCGGCAGTGGCCAGGGCCCGGCTCATCGACTCGATCGGATCGAGCCCTTCGCCGAGGTGGGCTCGATGTCGCGACAGGATGAACAGGGCGTAGTCGATGCCGACCGCGAGTCCGAGCATCTCGGCCAGCGTCGGTGCCGTGCTGGAGATGCTGATCAGGTTGGACATCACGATGACGGTCGTGATGGTGACGCCGACCCCGACCAGGGAGTTGAGGATCGGCATGCCAGCCGCGATGAGGGACCGGAAGGTCACGGCCAGGATGAGGAAGGAGACCATCAGCCCGAGCAGTTCGGGCACCTTGCTCGGGTCGGAGTCGGACTTGTACGCCTGGCCGCCGACGTAGGAGTCGACCGGCGACCCGGCGGCTGGCGTACCGGCCTTCTCGACGTCGTCGAGGGTCTCGTTGCTCGGCACCTCGTCGGCGAACTGGATCGCGCCCAGGGCCGCCGTCTGATCGTCGTTGAGGCTCGGGGTGGCGGCCGTGATCGGGTTGGTGAGCGAGACGCCCTTGACCTGGTCGATCGCCTTGACCAGGGTCTCCACCTCGGCGGCATTGGCCGAGTCGGTGATCTTGCCCTGCTTGGCCTCGAACAGCACCTGGCCGCTGGCGCCGGTGAGCCCGAACCGGTCCGCGAGCAGGTCCTGGCCCTCCTGCGACTCGGTGCCGGGGATGGAGAACGAGTCGTCGAACCGGTCACCGAGGGTGCTCGCGGCACCTCCCAGCGCGACCAACACGAGCAGCCAGAGCCCGACGACCATGCCACGGTGTCGGCCGATCGAGTGTCCTAGGCGGTACAAGAAGATCGACACGGGGCGCCTCTCCGGGTGCCCTGACGACGGCTGGCACCGGCGGTGTGTTCGGTCCGAGACAGGTGGTCGGTGTGCCCGGCGAGTTTGCCACAGCCACCCTTACGGATGGGAGTGTCCCTCCCCGGTGCGTGGTATGCGCGTTCCAGGTTTTTTCAGCCGAAGTTCAGCGTCGGTGGCAACCGCTGGCCGTTGCCGAGGATCAGACTGGGAGGACGTCGATTCGATGGAGGTGGCCTGAGATGGAGCGCTGGACGAGGATCGGCACCTGGAGCGGGGTCGTCGTCATGCTGGTGGCGAGCCTGGCCGGCGGGGTCCTCGCCCTGTCGCCGAGCGGGTCCGCGACAGCCGCCCGGGTCGTCGGCGCGAGACCGGTCCCCGAGTGCACCAACGCCGAGCTGACCGCCAGCTACCGGGGCGGTGACGCCGCGACCAGCCACGTCTACGGGCGGATCGTGCTGCGCAACACCTCCGACCGGACCTGTTGGGTGCAGGGGTACGGCGGCCTGTCCTACGTCGGTGGCGGCAACGGCACCCAGATCGGCGCCGCCGCCGACCGGACGCCGAGCAATCGCCCCCGGGTGACCCTCCAGCCCGGGGAGCGGGTGCGCAGCGCGGTGGTCGAGACGTCGTACGCGCCGTACCCGAAGAAGAAGTGCAAGCCGCGGCCCGTGGACGGGTTCCGCGTCTACCTGCCCGACGAGACCCGCTCGCAGTTCGTCAAGCATCCGACGACCGGGTGCGCGAACCCGAAGGTCCACCTGCTGGCGCACAAGGCGTATCGGTAGGCGGCTGGTCCGAACTTCCGTCGAGTGACGCACATTGCTTGTTATCCACAGTGGAAAACAACCAATGCGCGTCACTTGACGGGAAACGATCGACCGCCGAGCGGATTCACCCCACCCGGGCAGCCCCTGAGACAATGACCGCGTGATCCGCCCGCCTGCGCAGACCGACGTCCTGGTCGTGGGCGCCGGTCCGGCGGGCTCGGCGGCGGCGACCTGGGCGGCGCGTGGCGGCGCAGACGTAGTGCTCGCTGACGCGGCGGTCTTCCCGCGCGACAAGACCTGCGGCGACGGGCTCACCCCGCGGGCGGTGCACGAGTTGCAGGGCCTGGGGCTCGAGGACTGGCTGCGCGCGCACACGGTCAACCAGGGGCTGCGGGCGCACGGGTTCGGCCAGACGTTGCTGCTGCCCTGGCCCGGCGGTACCCTCCCCGGCTGGGGGTCGGCGGTGGCCCGCACCGAGCTCGACGACCACCTGCGCACGACCGCGATCAAGGCGGGAGCGACAGCTGTCGACGGCGCCCGAGCGGTCGACGTACGCCGCTCCGGGGGCCGGGTCGAAGCGGTCGTGTTCAAGACCGATGACGGCCCGGTCGAGATCGGCTGCCGGCGCCTCGTGGTCGCCGACGGGGTCCGCTCGCCCCTCGGCAAGGTGCTCGGCCGCGAGTGGCACCGCGACACGGTCTATGGCGTGGCCGGGCGGTCCTACATCGCCTCCGAGCTGAGCGACGACCCGTGGATCAGCAGCCATCTCGAGCTGCGCGACGAGGCCGGAAAGGTGCTGTCCGGCTACGGCTGGATCTTCCCGTTGGGGACCGGCGAGGTGAACCTCGGGGTCGGCACCCTCGCCACCAGCAAGCGGCCGGCCGACCTGGCGATCAAGCCACTGATGGCTCAGTACGCCGAGCTGCGCCGCGACGAGTTCAAGCTGTCCGGCGAGTTGCGGATGCCGACGAGCGCGCTGCTGCCGATGGGCGGCGCGGTGACCAATGTGGCCGGCCCCAACTGGGCGCTGATCGGCGACGCGGCCGCCTGCGTCAACCCGCTCAACGGCGAGGGCATCGACTACGGCCTCGAGACCGGCCGACTGGTCGCCGACCTGCTGCTCTCGGCGGGCGGGCCGAAGGACCTCGACACGGTCTGGCCCGCGTTGCTGCGCGAGCAGTACGGCGAGGCGTTCTCGATCGCCCGCCGGCTGGCCGGCCTGGTGACCGTGCCCGGGCTGCTCAAGACGCTCGGCCCCGCGGGGATGCGCTCCGACTGGCTGATGACCCTCGCGTTGCGCTGGATGGGCAACCTGGTCACCGACGAGGACCGCGACCGGGCGGCTCGGGTCTGGCAGTGGGCCGGCCGGCGTTCGATCGCCCGCGACGCGCGTCCGCCGTTCTGCTGAGCCCGGTCGCCCCCGTCGAACGTCGTGAACGTGCTG
>DOWL01000211.1:23365-23534 GCA_003519585.1 Nocardioides sp.
CGTCGAACGTCGTGAACGTGCTGTCCGGTGCCCCGAATCACAGCACCTTCGCGTCGCTCGACGGGAAGTAGCGAGGGCGGGCGGCATAGGTTGGCGTGGTGGCAGAGCGGGGTCGGGAGCGACGACCGGTGCGCAGGGTGCAACGGGTGGCGGCGTACGCCGTCATCCT
>DOWL01000211.1:23880-24009 GCA_003519585.1 Nocardioides sp.
GAGGTGCACGAGGAGACCGGGCTGGACGTGCGGATCGGCGAGACAGCGCACGTCTACTCCTTCCACCAGCGCAACACCTGGCGCCAGGGCAGGCGGGCGGACTCCCACGCGCTGCGGATCGTCTACGAC
>DOWL01000211.1:24146-27104 GCA_003519585.1 Nocardioides sp.
CGCGCTGCGGATCGTCTACGACGGCTGGGTGCCGGTGGACAGCCCCGAGCCGCACGTCGTCGAGGTCGACGGCTCCACCATGGATGCCCGGTGGCACCCAGTCGGAGGCGTGCTCGACGGCACCGTGCCCGTGGTGAGCCTGGTGACCGAGGTGCTGGCCGAGCACCAGCCGTTCCGGATGCAGCGGGTCGCCGCGTATGCACTCGCCGTTCGCGAGGGTGCCGGCGGCACCGAGGTGCTGCTCACCCGCAACTCCGCGCGCGGGCCACACCCGGGTGCCTGGACGCTCCCGGGCGGCGGGATCGACCACGGCGAGCAGCCTCGCGACACGGTGATCCGCGAGGTCCGGGAGGAGACCGGGCTCGCGTGCACGCCCGGCGACGTCCTCGACGTCGGCTCCAGCCACTTCGAGGGCACCGCCCCCTCCGGCCGCCGCGAGGACTTCCACGCGCTGCAACTCGTCTTCGCCGCCGAGGTGTCGGCGGGCGCACCGGCGGTGCTCGAGGTCGACGGCACCACCGACGCCGCCGCGTGGGTGCCGGTCTCCTCCCTGGGCGACGAGCAGCACCCGGTCCGCGACCTCGTGCACACCGCGCTTGCCGCGCGGGCGCGTAGATTCCCCGTGTGAGTCGCGAGTCGGTCTTCACCTATGCCGCGCCAGCGCTGAAGTTCGGCAACGGCGCCTCCGCCGAGGTCGGTCACGACCTGGCGTCGTACGGCGCCCGCCGGGTGCTGCTGGTCACCGATCCCGGCGTGATGGCCACCGGCCACCCCACAAGGATCGCCGAGCAGGTCTGGCAACACGGGATCGAGACGGTGATCTTCGACCGCGCCAGGGTGGAGCCGACCGACGAATCGCTCACCGAGGCCGCCGACTTCGCGCTCGACGCCGAGTCGACGGGGAGCCGGTTCGACGCCGTACTCGCCGTCGGGGGCGGCTCCTCCATCGACACCGCCAAGGCGGTCAACCTGCTCCTCACCAACCCCGGTGAGCTGATGGACTACGTCAACGCCCCGGTCGGCCAGGCCCGGAAGCCGCAGGAGCCGCTGCTGCCGCTGGTGGCGATCCCCACCACGACCGGCACGGGCAGCGAGAGCACCACCATCTGCGTCCTCGACGTACTCGCGCTCAAGGTCAAGACCGGGATCAGCCATGTGGCGCTGCGGCCGCGGCTGGCGATCGTGGATCCCGGACTCACCTTGACCCAACCGGCGATGGTCACCGCGGCGTCGGGGATGGACATCCTCTGCCACGCGTTGGAGAGCTACACCGCACGGTGGTACGCCGACTTCGACGCCAAGCGACCCGAGCAGCGGGTGCCCTACTGCGGCGCCAACCCGATCGCCGACATGTGGGCCGAGAAGGCGATGACGCTCCTGGCCACGTCGTTCCGGGCAGCGGTGGACGACGGGGACGACGCTCACGCACGCGAGCAGATGGCGATGGCCGCGACGTTCGCCGGGCTCGGCTTCGGCAACGCCGGTGTGCACATCCCGCACGCCAACGCCGACCCGATCGCGGGCCGGGTGCGCGACTTCGAGCCCGTCGACTACCCCGAGGGCGAGCCGATGGTGCCTCATGGCATGGCCGTGTCGCTGACCGCGCCGGCGGCGTTCAAGTTCACCTTCGACGCGGTGCCGGAGCGGCACATCCGGGCCGCCCGCCTCCTCGACCCCGACTCCCACGGCAAGGGCCGAGACACGCTCCCGAAGGTCCTGCGCTCGCTGATGATGGACGTCGGCCTGCCCAGTGGGCTGGCCGAGGTCGGGTACGCCGTCGCCGACGTCGACGACCTGGTCTCGGGGGCCATGCAGCAGCAGCGACTGCTCGCGACCGCACCCAAGGTGCCCACGGAGGAAGACCTGGCGAAGGTGTTCGTCGCGTCGATGGAAAACTGGTGACGTGACCGCCGGCTCCGCTGACCTTCGTGCGGAGCTCCAGAGGCGGGGAGTCAGCGACGTCGACGACTCGGTGTTGACCCGGGCGCTCTACTCCTCCGACGCCTCGCTCTACCGCGTGGTCCCGCAGGTGGTGGTCCGGCCGCGCGCGATCGACGAACTCGATGCGGTCCTCGACGTCGCGAGCCTCACGCAGGTGCCGATCACGATGCGCGGTGCGGGCACCTCGATCGCCGGCAACGCTGTCGGCCCCGGCATCGTCGTGGACACCGTGCGCCACCTCAACCACGTGCTCTCGATCGACCCGGAGGCGCGCACCGCGGTCGTCCAGCCCGGTGTCGTCCACGCGGAGCTCCAGCGCGCGGCGGCGCCGTACGGGTTGCGGTTCGGGCCGGATCCCTCGACCCACACCCGCTGCACGATCGGCGGGATGATCGGCAACAACGCCTGCGGCTCCAGGGCGCTCGGCTACGGCCGGACCGTCGACAACGTGGTGGCCCTGGACGCCGCATGGGGGCCGGGTGCTGGCGGCCGGGACGAGGTCACGCGACGGCTCGGCGCGCTGGTCGACGAGCACCTGGCGCACGTGCGTACGACGTTCGGCCGGTTCTCGCGGCAGGTCAGCGGCTACTCGCTGGAGCACCTGCTTCCCGAGCACGGCCGCAACCTCGACCGCTTCCTGGTCGGCTCCGAGGGCACACTGGCCGTCGTCCGCGAGGCAACGGTGCGGCTCGTCGAGGACGAGGCCGAGCGGCTCCTGGTCGTCCTCGGCTACCCCTCGATGGTCGAGGCGGCCGACGCGGTGCCGGCTCTGCTGGCCTCCGCGGGCGCCGCGATGGTGGCCTGCGAGGGGCTCGACGCCCGGATCGTCGACCTGGTGCGCGCGCGGGGGAGCGCGGTGCCGGAGCTGCCGCGCGGGGCGGGCTGGCTGTTCGTGGAGCTGGTCGGCGCCGAGGCCGCCGGGCTGGTCGGCACGGTCGTCGGCGCGAGTGCTGCGCTCGACCACCGGCTGGTCACCGATGCCGCCGAGTCGGCAGCGCTGTGGCGGATCCGCGAGGA
>DOWL01000211.1:27197-27570 GCA_003519585.1 Nocardioides sp.
AGACCCCGGCGTACTCCGGGTGGGAGGACGCCGCGGTCCCACCCGACCGGCTCGGCGCCTGGCTGCGCGACTTCGACGAACTGCTGCGTGAGCACCGACTCGACGGCGTCCCGTACGGCCACTTCGGCGACGGCTGCGTGCACGTGCGGATCGACTTCCCCTTCGAGCCCGGTCGCCCGAAGTCGGCGAAGCTGTTCCGCGATTTCCTCACCGCCTGCGCGCTCCGGCTGCGGGACCACGGGGGGTCGCTGTCAGGGGAGCACGGCGACGGCCGGGCCCGCTCGGAGCTGCTGCCGCTGATGTACGACGCGGAGTCGCTCTGGCTCTTCGCCCAGGTGAAGGCGGCCTGCGACCCCGGCAACCTGCTCAACCC
>DOWL01000211.1:27701-33372 GCA_003519585.1 Nocardioides sp.
CGACCCCGGCAACCTGCTCAACCCCGGCAACCTCGTCGACCCGGCGCCGTTCGACGCCGACCTGAGGCCCCTCCGGGAGCGGCGGCCGGTGCTGTCGCTGGTGCGCCTCCCGCACGACGACGGCGCGCCTCAGGAGCGGCTGGGCAACGCGGTGCATCGGTGCACGGGGGTGGGCAAGTGCGTCGCCCCGTCCACCAGTGGGGTGATGTGCCCGTCGTTCCTGGCCACCCGGGACGAGAAGGACTCCACCCGCGGCCGCTCCCGGGTGCTGCAGGAGGCCATCGAGGGGTCGCTGGTCGGTGGGTTCGCCGACCCGGCCGTGGGTGAGGCGCTCGACCTGTGCCTGGCCTGCAAGGGGTGCGCCTCCGACTGCCCGACCGGCGTCGACATGGCGACGTACAAGTCCGAGGCGCTGCACCAGAAGCACGACGTCGAGGGCGTCCGCCGCCCCCGCAGCCACCGGCTCCTCGGTCGGCTGCCTCAGTGGGCCGACCGCGCCGCGCCGGTGTCGGGGCTGGCCAACCGGATGCTGAGAAGTGCGACAGTCGCACGTATTGCCAAGCGGGTCGCCGGCATCGACCAGCGCCGTTCGATCCCGGCGTTCGCGCCCAAGACCCTGCGCAAGTCGGCCCCGACCGGTGGCTCGCCCGACCTGTGGATCTGGGCCGACTCGTTCAGCGACCACTTCTACCCCGGCAACGGCCACGCGGCGATCCGCTATCTCGACTCGGTCGGTCTCACGGCGCGGGTGATCCCCGACGACGCGTGCTGCGCACTCACCTGGATCACCACCGGCCAGCTCGACCGCGCCCGCGCGATCATGGAGCGCACGATCGACACCCTGACCCGGTATGTCGAGTCGGGGGTCCCGGTGGTCGGGCTCGAGCCGTCGTGCCTCGCCACCCTGCGCAGCGACGCCGCCGAGCTGACCGACCGCGCCGGCCCGGTCCTCGAGAAGATGCTCACGCTGGCCGAGCTGGTCGAACGGGAGAGCCTGCCGCTGCCCGACCTGAGCGGTGTCGAGGTGGTCGCCCAGCCGCACTGCCACCACCATGCCGTCCTCGGCTGGGCCGCCGACCGGGCGTTGCTCGAGCGGGCCGGCGCCACCGTCACCCGGGTCCAGGGCTGCTGCGGCCTGGCCGGGAACTTCGGCATGGAGCAGGGTCACTACGAGGTCTCGGTCGCGGTCGCCGAGACCCACCTGTTGCCCGCCGTCCGCGCGCATCCCGAAGCCGTGGTGCTCGCCGACGGGATGTCCTGCCGGGTCCAGCTCGACGACCTGGCCGGCGTACCGACCCTGCACCTGGCCGAACTGCTCGCTCAGGCCTTGGAGTAGCGGCCGTCGAAGGCGGTGGCCCAGGTCGCGCCGTCGTCCTTGGAGGCCTCCCAGAGCTGACGTACGCCGTCGCCGTCAGCCGTCCAGGTGATCCGCTGCCGCGCGTCGGCGTCGATGCCCTCCAGCACCATCGCGCCGTCGCGGAATTCGCCGTCGAGGAGCAGGATCCCGCCCGTCGAGTCGAGCCAGGTCTGGTGCCAGCAGCCCCGCTCGGGGTCCCACGCGTTGAGGCTGTGCCCGACCACGCCGCCGTCGCCCCGCCAATGCTCGGCGATCGCGCCGGTGTCGAACGGCGAGGTGATGGAGTTGTGGCCGACGTGTCTGCCGTCCGGGTCGTGCACTTCCCACTCGCCGAGCCAGAAGTCGAAGGCGTGTGCGGGGTCGTCCATACTCGCGAACCTAGACTCGTCGGGTGAACCCTCGCCACCGACGCCTCGTCATACCGATGGCACTGGCGGCCCTGCTGCTGATCGTCCTCATCGCCGCGGTGGTCTGAGTTGGCAGAGAACCTCTTCCGCGCGCTCGCCCAGGTCCGCGGTCGGCTGCTCGACTCGGAGTCGCTGGTCCGAGCGGTGGCCTCCGGCCGGCAGCGGGCCGCGCAGCCGCGTTGGCGCCGGGTCGAGCTGCGGTACGTCGACCTCAAGGCCGGTCGGCAGCTGCACGTCACGACGTACGACGAGACCCAGGCGCACACCGCAAACCATGCGACAGGTCCCGCGAACGCACCGAGCGCAGCTCGGGACGCCGTGGACGAACTGCTCGACGAGCCGTTCGGCAACTGGCACGTCGAGAGCCTGGTCGAGGGTGGCGGGACGGAGACCGTCCAGCTCCGGGTGACCCGCAAGGGCGAGGCCCTGGTGCACACCACAGCTCGACGCGAGCCCGCGCAGGTCGACCGCGGCCACGATCGCGACAAGGACCGGCTGCTGCCCGAGGACGATCCGCTGTTCCAGGCCCTGGGCCTGGCCGACGCGGAAGGCCGGCTCAAGCCGAGCCGCCGCGACAAGTACCGACAGGTCGAGGAGTTTCTCCGGCTGCTCGACTCGGCGGTCACCGATGCGATCGACAAGGGTCAGCTGCGCCGCCCGACGGCTGAGGAACCCTTGCGAGTGGCCGATCTCGGCTGCGGCAACGCCTATCTCACGTTCGCTGCCGAGCGCTATCTCGCCGGCGTCCGTGGGCTGCCGGTCCACCTGATCGGCGTGGACGTCAAGGAGCAGTCCCGCGAGCACAACGAGGCGGTGGCGGCCGAGCTCGGGCTGGACGCCGAGTTCGTGGTCGGCACCATCGGCGGCGCGGTCCTCGACCCGGCACCCGAGGTGGTGCTCGCCCTCCACGCGTGCGACACCGCCACCGACGAGGCTCTCGCTCGCGCGGTCGAGTGGGAGGCCGCGCTGGTCCTCGCGGCGCCGTGCTGCCACCACGACATCGCCGCACAGCTTCGCCGTACGCCCACGCCGGCGCCGTACGCCATGCTCACCCGGCACGGCATCCTGCGCGAACGGCTGGCCGACACGCTCACCGATGGGCTGCGCGCCACGCTGATGCGGCTGCAGGGCTACCGGGTCGACGTGGTGCAGTTCGTGGAGAGCAAACACACCCCGCGCAACACCCTGCTCCGCGCCACTCGCACGGGAGTTCCGGTCAAGGGTGGCTCGCTCAAGCGCGAGTACGACGACCTGGTCACCACGTGGGGCATCCACCCCAAGCTGGCCACGCTCCTGGACGGCTGACGGCGTCGATGCTCGAAAAGGTCCTCCTCGGCCTGGTCGCCGTGCCGTACCTGGTCGGTGCCGCGGCCGCGCCCACCGACCGGGCGCAGGTCGCGTTCACCTTCCAGGACAACGAGATCGTCGAGTCCAGTGGGATCGCGGTGGTCGGTGACCTGGTCGCCACCACCAACGACTCCGGCGACACCGGCCGGGTCTTCGCCGTCGATCCTGCGACTGGCGAGACGGTCGGGACCACGGGGTGGGGCGCCGCGACGGACGCCGAGGCGTTGGCGCCGGCCGGCGACCGCGAGGTCTGGGTGGGCGACATCGGCGACAACACCGAGAGCCGCGACTCGGTCCAGGTCACCCGGGTGCCGGTCGGCCGCGGCAGTCGCGATGTCGACGGTCAGGTCTACGACCTCGTCTACCCCGACGGGCCCCACGACGCCGAGACCTTGATGACCGACCCGACCACCGGCCGCCTCTACGTCGCCACCAAGGGCGTGCTCGGTGGCGCGCTGTACGCCGCGCCCGAGACTCTCGACCCCGACCGGCCCAACCTGCTGGAGCCGATGGGCGACGTGCTCCCCATCGCGACCGACGGCACCTTCCTGCCCGACGGGCAACGACTGGTCATCCGCAACTACGGCATGGCCGCGGTCTACGACTTCCCGTCGATGGAGCAGGTCGAGCAGTTCCGGTTGCCCGACCAAGAGCAGGGTGAGGGGCTCGCGGTCGACTCCGACGGCTCGCTGCTGCTGAGCTCCGAAGGGGTGCACTCGGATGTCCTGCGCGTGGCGCTGCCGACGCCGAATCCTGCGCCGACTGCGGCTTCCTCGGCCGAGCCGACACCTTCGCCGACGGTGCGCACCGAGTCCCGCGAGGACGTCGAGCTGCCCGGGTCCACGCAGACCCAGCGGTCGGCCTGGCCATGGCTCCTGGGTGGGCTGATCGGACTCGGGACGGTGGTGGTTCTCACCCGTTCGATGCGCCGACGGTGAGCCCCGACTGGTTACCGTGCCGCCATGCCTCGTCTGCGCCGTACGTCGCCTGACCAGCCGGGATGGTCTCGGCGACGCGCGGGCAAGGGATTCGTCTACCTCGACCACAAGGGCGCTCGGCTGCCCGAGCCCGAGGCGCAGCGGGTCCGCGATCTGGTGATCCCGCCTGCGTGGACGGACGTCTGGATCACGCCGTACGAGAACGGGCACCTGCAGGCGGTCGGCACCGATGCCGCCGGCCGCCGCCAGTACCTCTACCACCCCGCCTGGCGGACGCGGCGGGATGCCGAGAAGTTCGACCGGATGCTGCTCTTCGGCAAGGCGTTGACCAAGGCGCGTGAGCGCGTGTTGGTCGACCTCGGCCGCGAGGGCATGCCGCTCGAGCGGGCCTGCGCGGCGGCCGTCCGGCTCCTCGACCTCGGTTACTTCCGGATCGGCAACGACGTGTACGCCGCGGACAACGGATCGTTCGGGCTCACCACGCTCGAACGACGGCACGTGCGCCGGCTCCAGGAGGCGCTGGTCTTCACCTTCGTCGGCAAGTCCGGGGTCGAGCACGTGATCGAGATCGACGACAGTGTCGTCGTCGCGGCGATCGAGGCGATGCGCCGCCGACGTACTCCGGGGGATCAGAGTCTGCTGGCCTACAAGGACGGCCGCGCCTGGCGTTCGATCCTGCCCCAGTTGGTCAACGACTACGTCCGGGACTCGACCGGGCTGGAAGCCACCGCGAAGGACTTCCGGACCTGGCACGCCACGGTGCTGGCCGCCGCCGCGCTCGCTGAGACATCGGAGCCGGGCCAGACCAAGGCGTCGCGGAAACGAGCGGTGTCCGGAGCGATGAAGGAGGTGGCGTCGTTCCTGGGCAACACCCCGGCGCTGGCCCGCTCGTCGTACGTCGACCCGCGGGTGGTCGATGCCTACGAGCGCGGCCACACCATCGAGCGCGCCACCCGCCGCCGCTACGCGACCACCGACGTGCGTCAGGCCGCGCTGGAACGCGCGACACTGAAGCTGTTGAGGGAGTTCGAATGAGCGCGGGATCGCTGCGGGTCACGGTCGTCGAGGGCGACATCACCCAGCAAGAGGTCGATGCGGTCATCAACGCCGCCAGCACCGCGATGCGTGGCGGCGGAGGGGTAGACGGGGCCATCCACCGGGCCGGTGGCCCCGACATCCTCGAGGACTGCATCGCCCGCTTCCCCGACGGGTTGGCCACGGGCGACGCGGGCTGGACCACCGCCGGCGAGCTGCCGGCGCGGTGGGTGATCCACGTGGTCGGGCCCAACCGAAACGCTGGCCAGACCGACCGGTCGCTGCTGACCTCCTGCTACGTGCGCGCACTGGAGGTCGCGGACGAGCTAGGCGCTCGCACCCTGGCGTTTCCCCTGGTCAGCGCCGGCGTCTACGGCTGGCCCAAGGACGACGCCATCGCCGCCGCGCTCGAGGTCTTCCGTGCCGCCGAAACCGGCGTGACCGAGGCGCGGCTGGTGGCCTTCGACCACGCGACGTACGAGCGGATCGCCTCGCAGCTCGCGGGTTGAGCACGCCGGCGACCGCGCCTTAGCCCGGGGTGGCGGTGGGAAATCAACGTGTCGCGGGCCGGTGGTGGTTGAAAGGTC
>DOWL01000200.1:0-212 GCA_003519585.1 Nocardioides sp.
ATGAGGTCGAGGAAGGAGATGCCGTCGCGGGGGGCGACGGCCACGGGCAGGTTGGACCAGTCGCTGCGGGCCTCGTCGAAGAGGCCCTTGACGGCCATCGCCGCCTGGTCGCTGTCGAGCGAGTCGTAGAAGGCCCGGGTCGCCGCGGTGGCCGCCTCGCAGCGCAGCTGCCGCTCGTCGAGCTCGGTGCCCCCGTCTCCGGTTGTGCCGCC
>DOWL01000200.1:376-3711 GCA_003519585.1 Nocardioides sp.
CCGTCGCCTGTGGTGCCGCCGTCTGCGGTGGTGCCGCCGTCGCCGGCGGTCCCCCCGTCTGCAGTGCTGCCGCCGTCCCCGGTGGTGCCGCCGTCCCCGGTGTCGTCCATGGGATCGGCCTTGCCGTCGCAGGCCAGCAGGGTGAGGGTGAGGGCGAGCAGGGGAGAGGATCGCATGGGCACTCCGAGAGGGAACAAATCGTATATCAGCCTGGGGCTGAAGTACCGCCGCGAGACCGGCGCCGCCGAGCTGCGCGTCCTCGACCAGCGCCTGCTGCACGCCGAGGAGCGCTGGCTGTCGGCCGAGGATCCTGCGCAGATGGGCCACCTGATCCAGGAGCTGGCGGTGCGAGGGGCGCCGATGATCGGCGTCTGCGCGGCCCTGTCCCTGGCCTGCGAGGCCAGCCGGGGTGCCAATGCCGAGCAGCTTCGAGCGAGCGCCCGAATGCTGCGGGAGGCCCGACCCACCGCGGTCAACCTCGCCTGGGCCGTCGACCGGCTGCTGGCTCTGCCGGTGGAGCGCTGGATCGAGGAGGCCGAGCGCATCGCCGCCGAGGACATCGCGCTCTGCGAGGGGATGGCCCGCAACGGCGCCGCCCTGGTTGCGCAAGGCGAGCGCGTCCTGACCCACTGCAACACCGGAGGCCTGGCCACCGTGGGCGTCGGCACGGCCCTGGGGGTGCTGCGTCGAGCCCATGAGCAGGGCAAGGCCATCTCCGTCTGGGTCGACGAGACCCGGCCCCTGCTGCAAGGCGGGCGGCTGACGGCCTGGGAGCTGGGACGGCTGGGCATCCCCTACCGGCTGGTGGTGGACAGCGCCGCCGGGATGCTGATGGCCCGGGGCGAGGTCGACCGGGTGCTGGTCGGCGCCGACCGCATCGCTTGCAACGGCGACGCCGCCAACAAGATCGGGACCTACAGCCTGGCGGTGCTGGCCCGGCACCACGGCGTCCCCTTCCACATCGTCGCGCCGCGCAGCACGGTGGACCGCGCCTGCCCCGACGGCGCCGCCATCCCGATCGAGCAGCGCGCTCCGGACGAGGTCCGCGGGCCCTGGGCTCCCCCCGACGCGCCGGTGTACAATCCCGCCTTCGATACCACGCCCGCTGAGCTGATCACGAGCTGGATCCTCGACGACGCCGTGCTCTCCTCGCAGGACGTCGCCGAGGGTGCGCTCAGGACGATCGAACCTTGAGGACGCCTCCATCTGCGTCCAGGTCGATCTCACCGGTCAGGCCATGGCGCTTCGCGAGCTCACCCAAACACAGCACGAGCACGCGCCGTGCAGTCTCGGCGCGCGCCGCAGCGGCCGCCGCCTCCAGCTCGGTCGCCCGCGCCTCGGTGAGGCGGGTGAGCGCCACGACGTGCTCCTCGGGCAGAAGCTGGACGCGGTATTCGGTCATCGGATGCCTCCATGTACAGACGCGGCACTACGGGCCGCCAGGAAAGTAGTAGACGGTGCCGGAGTTGCTTGCGCTGTCGCTCGCGATGGACGCGGCGACCATAAAGTCGGGATAACCATCGCCATTGGCGTCGCCGCCGACGCCAGCGCTGAGAAAGCCGAATTCATTGCCCGGCTCCTCATAAAAGACAGCGCCGGCCGATCCGCCCAGCCGGGTCCCCGCGTACAGGGGGCCGAAGAAGACCGAGGCAAACCCACGATAGCTGTCTCCGTACCCACCCACGACCAGGTCGTCCGCGCCATCCCCGTTGAGATCGCCCGGTGCGGCGGTCCCCCAGCCCAGGTTGTCGCCGAGCTCGTCCCCGGTGATGATGACGTCGGCGTCGGCGTTCGAGTGGCTGCCAGAGGCGATGGGCGAAAGGAAGCCATAGACGCGTCCGTAGGCACCGTAGAAGCCCGATCGGCCATAACTATAGGCGCCGATGACCACGTCGGGTGTGCCATTCCCGTCGATGTCGGACGGTCCGGACACCAAGACGGCCACGTCGCCTGCTACTTCCCCGCTGAAGGTGGTGGTCGCATCGTCGGCTTCGATGGGGTCACTGCTGTGACTCGCCAGGTCTGTGAACAGGTATGCCCGGCCCCGATCCGAGTCGACACCGGCAGCGACCAGGAGGTCGGCGTGACCATCGCCGTCGGCGTCGCCCGCCGTAGTGGGCCTACCAAGCCAGTCGCCGCGCGCGGAGCCGACGATGGTGCGGTCAGCCTCGGAAGCGGAGAGGCTTCCGTCTGGCAAGGGGCCGAGGAACACGCACACAGCACCCGCCATGTACGAGGATTTGGGCGCCGAGACGGCCAGGTCGTCCACTCCATCGCCGTCCATGTCACCGATCCCTACAGCCATGGTTCCGAACAACTGCTCCGCGCCGACGCCATCGATTATCGTCGTGGCGGTGGAGAGCGCGGCACTTTCCGCATGGCGGGCCCCTTGAAACACATAGAACGAACCCGACATGTCGCCGCCGGCATCGGAGTAGGGGGCGCCAATCCCGAAGTCCGGCAGGCCATCCCCGGTGATGTCGCCAAGCGAGGCCACAACGCTCCCGGCAAAGGCATATGCCTCCTCGCCGTAGAAGGTCGCGTCCGCGTCCGCCAGGGATGTCTGCCCCGGCGACGGCGGCCCGTACACGATGTAGGCCGCGCCAGCATGCAGGGCGGAGGTCGTAGCATAGTTGGCGCCGATCAACAGCTCGTCGTAGCCGTCCGCATTCATATCCGGGACGATCGCCAGACCACAGCTGGCCCCCGCCTTGTCCCTTTCGTTTGCGCCGACAAGCGTCGCATATGCCGCAGACTCCGCGCTCGCGACTCCACTGTAGGGGCACGACTTGTCCGCGCCGTCACAGTCCTGGTCTATTCCATCGTTGCAGAGATCGTAGGCCTGGGGGCGGATACCGGTATCGGTGTCGTCGCAGTCCAGGTCGTCGTCCAGGTAACCATCGGGCTGGTCGCACGCCCGGATGGTGTCCTCGGGCGCCCCGTAGCCATCGCCGTCTGTGTCCGCGTACCAGGTGGACGCATCGACGGCATCATTGTCCACGTCGCCGTCGCAGTCCTGGTCCACCCCGTCGCAAACCTCCGGTGCCCCGGGGTGGATGGCTGCGTCGGTGTCGTCGCAGTCCCGATCGTCGGCGACGCTGCCCATGGGCAGCGTGCAGGCTCGCGTCGTGTCCCCGAGCGCCCCGTAGCCATCGCCGTCCGTATCCGCGTACCAGGTGGACGCGTCGACGGCGTCATTGTCCACGACGCCGTCGCAGTCCTGGTCCACCCCGTCGCAAACCTCCGGTGCCCCGGGGTAGATGCTTGGATCACTGTCGTCGCAGTCCAAGGCGCTCGGCCAGCCGTCCCCGTCGGCATCGGCGGGGGGGGGGGGG
>DOWL01000200.1:3849-4461 GCA_003519585.1 Nocardioides sp.
TTAGTCCTGGGTGCCCGTGTCTGTGGGTCCCGAGTCCTCCGTCGTGGGCGCCTTGCCGGTGTCCCGTACCGCGGGCTTGCCACAGCCAGTCAGCCCGGCTGTGGCGGCGAGGAGCAGGAGCTGGCCACGCCCTGGCACCCTAAGCGACTACCACTTCGACCCAGGCGGTGCCCCCAGTGCACACGCACCAATGGTAGGTGGTGCCGGAACCTTCGTTCCACAGCACCATGTCCCCCGGGCCGCCCGAACGCGAACCATTCGGGTCGTCCGTGACGGTCGCCGTCTGCAAGCCGCCCTGGGCGAAGTCCCCGTGGCCACCGTTGTTGATGGTGACCCTGGTTGATGTGGCGTTCTGGAGACGGAGGAGATCTCCCGACCCGCTGGTGTTGTTGAGGATGAAGCCTCCGCTCCGGTTCATCACCCCCGTGATGGTGACATCACCGTTCTGGTTGACCTGGAACTTCAGGGTGCCTGCCGACCCGTACTGAAAGTCCACCCTGCGCGGGCTTCCGTCCGTGTTGCCGAACTGGAGCAGGATGTTGTCGGCCGTTGCGATGACGTGGTCTGCCATAGTACCTCCAAGGGAGGGGGTACCTCCAAGGGCGGGGGTAC
>DOWL01000018.1:0-3753 GCA_003519585.1 Nocardioides sp.
CAGACCCAGACTCAACCCAACCCCCACGCCAAACCTCAAGCGATGGCGACGACTCCGAGCTCGGCGACCGAGGTCAGCAACTCGTTGCGCGGGATGACCCGCACCGTGTAGCCGAACGGCCCTCCGCGGTCGAGCTCGATGTCGCCGTCGAAGCGGAACCGGCCGCCGTCGTAGGTCTCGGCCAGCGCCAGGTCCCGCACCGTGACGTCGGTGAGGACGTCGTTGCTGTCGATCTTGCCGTGCAGCACCTGGACGTGGACGTCGTCGGCCGTGAGGTCGCCGAGCGATACGAACGCCCGGACGCTGAGCACGGCACCGACCTCGGCCGCGTCGCCGACCCCCGAGGACTCGACATGCTCGACGCGGACCGACGGCCAGGCTGCCTTGACCCGCTTCTTCCAGGCCGCCAGCCGCGACGCACCGGCGTAGTCGGCGTTGAGCAGCCGCGCGTTGTTGCAGGCGGGTGCGTAGAGGTCACGCACGTAGTCGCGCACCATGCGGGTGGCGAGCACCTTGGGGCCAAGCGACTTGAGCGTGTGCCGGACCATCTCGAGCCAGCGGGTCGGCACCCCCTCGGCGTCGTCGTCGTAGAACCGCGGAGCGACCTCGTTCTCGATCAGGTCGTAGAGGGCCGCGGCCTCGAGGTCGTCGCGCTTATCGACGTCCTCCACACCGTCGGCGGTCGGGATCGCCCAGCCGTTGTCGCCGTCGTACCACTCGTCCCACCAGCCATCGAGCACCGAGAGGTTGAGGCCGCCGTTGAGGGCGGCCTTCATGCCTGAGGTGCCGCAGGCCTCGTAGGGGCGCAGCGGGTTGTTGAGCCACACGTCACAGCCGGGGTAGAGCGGCTGCGCCATCGCGATGTCGTAATTGGGCAGGAACACGATCCGGTGCCGGATCTCCGGGTCGTCGGAGAGCCGGACGATGTCCTGGATCAGCTTCTTGCCACCGTCGTCGGCCGGGTGCGCCTTGCCGGCGATGACCAGCTGGATCGGCCGCTCGGGGTGCAGCAGCAGACTCTTGAGCCGCTCGGGGTCGCGCATCATCAGAGTCAGCCGCTTGTACGACGCAGCGCGGCGCGCGAAACCGATGGTGAGCACGTCGGGAGACAGGGCGTTGTCGATCCACTTCAGCTCGGCGCTGGCCACGCCCCGCTGCTGCCACGACTTGGTGAGCCGCTTGCGGGCGTCGAGCACCAGCCGCTGGCGCAGTTGCCGCTTGACCGCCCACATCTCGTTGCCAGGCACCTTGTCGACGACGGAGAGGAACGAGTCGACGTCGTCGGAGTGGGTGTCGGCCCCCTGCGCGGCAGCGAGGTCGAACATCTCGCGAGCGACCCAGGTGGGCGCGTGGACGCCGTTGGTGATCGACCCGATCGGCACCTCCGCCTCGTCGAAGGCCGGCCAGAGGCCGTTGAACATCTCGCGGCTGACGTGGCCGTGCAGCTGCGAGACGCCGTTGGCGCGCTGGGCGAGCCGGAAGCCCATCACCGCCATGTTGAAGACGGTCGCGTCGCCACCGGCGTAGTCCTCGGTGCCGAGCGCCAGCAGCTTGTCGAGCGGGACGCCGGGGGTGGCGCCGAGCTCGCCGAAGTACTGCTCGATCAGGGTCCGCGGGAAGCGGTCGATGCCGGCCGGCACCGGCGTGTGCGTGGTGAAGACCGTGGAGGCGCGACCCATCTCGACCGCGGTGTCCCAGTCGACACCGGGGCCGTCCTCGGCGACGGTGAGCTCGCGGATCCGCTCGATGCCGAGGAATCCGGCGTGGCCCTCGTTGGTGTGGAACACCTCGGGCGCCGGGTGCCCGGTCAGCTGACTGAACACCCGCAGCGCCCGCACGCCGCCCACTCCGAGCAGCAGCTCCTGGCGCAGGCGGTGCTCGCTGTTGCCGCCGTAGAGACGGTCGGTGACGTCGACGTAGTGCTGCGGGTTGCCCTCGACGTCGGCGTCGAGCATCAGCAGCGGGACCCGACCCACCTTGGCGACCCAGATCCGGGCGATCAGCGGCGGACCGTCGGGCAGGTCGATGGAGATGGTCGCGCGAGTGCCGTCGGGTTCGCGGAGCAGCGAGATCGGCAGTCCGTCGGGGTCGAGCACGGGGTAGCTCTCCTGCTGCCACCCCTCGCGGGACAGCGCCTGCTTGAAGTAGCCGTGCCGGTAGAGGAGCCCGACTCCGACGATCGGAACGCCGAGGTCGCTGGCCGCCTTGAGGTGGTCACCGGCCAGGATGCCGAGGCCGCCGGAGTATTGCGGCAGCACCGCGGTGATGCCGAACTCGGGCGAGAAGTAGCCGATCGCCTTCGGCCCGTCCTGGACGCGACGCTGGTACCAGCGGTCCTCGGAGAGGTACGCCGCCAGATCGCGCTCCACCGCAGCCAGCCGCTCCACGAACCCGGCGTCGGCCGCCAACTCGTCGAACCGGGCCTTCGGCACCTCACCCAGCATCCGGACGGGATCGCGACCGGTCGACTCCCACAGCTTCGGGTCGACCTCGGCGAAGACATCCTGGGTCGGCGGGTGCCACGACCAGCGCAGGTTGTTGGCGAGGTCCCCGAGCGCGGCGAGCGCGGGCGGGAGCACGGGACGGACGGTGAAACGTCGGATGGCGCGCACCGGTTGACGGTAGCGTGGATTGTTGGATCGATCCAAGCCCCCGTGGCGCACAGCACTCGACGCGGCGCGCATGACCGCCCTACCTCGTCGGGGTCGTCAAGTCACCCATAACGCGCCGCCGGACTCCTCGTTGTGACTGGCGTGGGTGGGCGCGACATGGGGACGCGCCCACCCTCACTCACGCGAGCGTCGCCATACGGAGGGATCCCAACATCTGTTGGGATCCCTGACGTTCTAGGGCGTTGCAATGGCCAAGAACGTCAGGAATCACAACATCTGTTGGGATTCCGACGGAGCGGTCGACGCTGAGCGAGGCACCAGGCGTTGACTCCCACCACCGCCATTGGGTACCGAAGCCCGAGCGGCCTTGCGCCCTCACCCAGACGCCTCGCTAGGTTGGAGAAATGGTCGGACGCATCCCCGTCATGGACGTCATGCCCGTCGTCGACCTGGGTCGGCAACCGGCCAAGGCGACGGTGGGCGAGCCGTTCCCCGTGCGCGCCACGGTGTTCCGGGAGGGGCACGACCGGCTGGCCGCCGAGGTCGTTCTCACTGGTCCCGACGGAAAGAAGCGACCGCCCGTCCGGATGGTCAAGCACGAGTCGGAGCCGGACCGGTACGACGCGTGGGTGGCACCTGACCGGGCGGGCGCGTGGACCTTCGAGATCCACGCATGGTCCGACCCGGTCGCGACCTGGGAGCACAACGCCGGGCTGAAGGTGCCGGCCGGCGTCGACGTGGAGCTGATGTTCGCCGAGGGCAAGGCCCTGTGTCAGAAGGTGCTCGCCCAGGTCGAAGCGGTTAGCCCCGAGGGCAAGCTGCTCCAGGGCGCGATCGAGGCCGCGGGCGATCCCGGCCGTCCCCCGGCGGCCCGGCTCGCGGTGCTGCAGGACCCCGCGCTGGTCGCGGCTATGGAGGCCCACCCGATCCGCGAGCTCCTGACCGTGGAGGGGCCCTACCCGGCGTACGCCGACCGTCCTCGGGCGCTGTTCGGCAGCTGGTACGAGTTCTTCCCGCGCTCCGAAGGAGCCCATCTCGACGCCGACGGCATGGTGATCAGCGGCAACTTCCGCACCGCCGCCAAGCGGCTCGACGCCGTGGCCGAGATGGGCTTCGACGTGATCTACCTGCCGCCGATCCA
>DOWL01000018.1:3909-4075 GCA_003519585.1 Nocardioides sp.
CTGCCGCCGATCCATCCGATCGGCGAGGTCAACCGCAAAGGTCCCAACAACACGCTCACCCCCGGTCCCGACGATCCTGGCTCACCGTGGGCGATCGGCTCCAAGGACGGCGGGCACGACGCCGTACACCCCGACCTCGGCACCCTTGAGGACTTCGACGCGTTCG
>DOWL01000018.1:4381-4526 GCA_003519585.1 Nocardioides sp.
CGAGAACCCGCCGAAGAAGTACCAAGACATCTACCCGATGAACTTCGACAACGACCCGGTCGGCATCTGTCGCGAGGTGCTGCGGGTCGTCAAGCATTGGATGAGCCACGGCGTCCGGATCTTCCGCGTCGACAACCCCCACACC
>DOWL01000056.1:0-348 GCA_003519585.1 Nocardioides sp.
GAGCAGATGGAGATGGAGTTCTTCGTCAAGCCCGGCGAGGACCAGGAGTGGCACCAGTACTGGATCGACGAGCGGACCCGCTGGTACACCGACCTCGGCATCGACCCCGACAACCTGCGCCACTACGAGCACCCGCAGGAGAAGCTGTCCCACTACTCCACGCGCACGGTCGACATCGAATACCGCTTCCGCTTCCAGGGCTCGGAGTGGGGTGAGCTCGAGGGCATCGCCAACCGCACCGACTTCGACCTCTCCACGCACGCCAAGCACTCCGGCCAGGACCTGTCCTACTTCGACCAGGCGGCCAACGAGCGCTACACGCCGTACGTCATCGAGCCGGCGGCCGGC
>DOWL01000056.1:438-974 GCA_003519585.1 Nocardioides sp.
CGTCATCGAGCCGGCGGCCGGCCTCTCGCGCAGCCTGATGACCTTCCTCGTCGACGCCTATCGGGAGGACGAGGCGCCCAACACCAAGGGCGGCGTCGACAAGCGCGTCGTGCTGCGTCTCGACCCGCGGCTGGCGCCGGTCAAGGTCGCCGTGCTGCCGCTGAGCCGCAACGCGGATCTCTCGCCCAAGGCCCGCGACCTGGCCGCCGAGCTGCGGAAGAACTGGAACGTCGACTTCGACGACTCCGGTGCGATCGGCCGCCGCTACCGCCGTCAGGACGAGATCGGTACGCCGTACTGCGTGACCGTCGACTTCGAGACCCTCGACGACCATGCCGTGACGGTGCGCTCCCGCGACACCATGGAGCAGGAACGCGTTTCGCTGGACGGCATCACGTCGTACTTCGCGCAGCGATTCGTCGGCTGTTAGTGGGGTCCGCCCTGCACAATGGCCGCGTGTTGCGCAGGAGGCTCGGATCGTCGCTCGTCGCCGTGGTGCTGATCGTCACGGCCGGGGCACTCGGCGCCTGCTCGGA
>DOWL01000056.1:1065-11033 GCA_003519585.1 Nocardioides sp.
GCGCCTGCTCGGACGAGGACGACCCGGGTGCCGACAGCTCGAGTTCGGGGTCTACTGCGTCCGGCTCGTCCGCGGAGCCGACGGAGTCGGCCCGCCCCTATTTGCCCGTCCCGGCCGGTGTCGAGCTCAGTCCGCAGGGCAGCCAGCTCGCCGTCGGCGACACCGCGACCGTCGCGTACGAGGTCAAGCAGGGCGAGGTCGGCGTGCTCGACCTCGCGGTGACCCGACTGGAGAAGACGTCGTTCGGCAAGTCGTTCGTCGGCTGGGACCTCGACGCGGGGCAGCAGAAGTCCAACCCCTACTTCGTGCGCGCCACGGTCACCAACCGCGGCACCACCGATCTCGGCGGGCGTCGGGTCCCGCTCTACATCGTCGACGGCACCAACACGCTGGTCGAGCAGACCACCTTCGCCAGCGCCTTCCCGCCGTGCGAGCCCGGCACGTTCCCCAAGAAGTTCCCGCCGGGCAAGTCGACCGAGGTCTGCCTGGTCTTCCTCTCGCCCAAGAAGGGCGCCCTGACCGCAGTCAGCTTCCGGCCCACCCAGGAGTTCGATCCGATCACCTGGACCGGCTACCTCCAGGAGCCCAAGCCGCCGAAGAAGTCGAAGGGCAAGGGCGACAAGGGCGGCAAGGGCGACAAAGGTGATCAGGCCGGCCAAGGCAGTCAGGGCTGATCTCACCGGCCCCACCCGCCCCACCCGCCCCAGTCGTGACTACCCCGGCGGCGGCTTGGATTGTCGATTGATCGCCCGCCCAGCGGACAATGGAGCCATGACCGGTCTCACGCTCGGCCCGCTGCAGGTGGCAACGCCTGTGGTGCTCGCGCCGATGGCCGGGATCACCAACGCGGCGTACCGCCGGTTGTGTGCCGAGCAGGGAGCCGGCCTCTACGTCTGCGAGATGATCACCAGCCGTGGTGTGGTCGAGCGGGACAAGCACACCCTCGACATGCTGGTCTTCGACGAGCTCGAGACCGTCCGCTCCGTGCAGCTCTACGGCACCGACCCGGTCTACGTCGGCAAGGCCACGGAGATCCTGTGCGCGGAGTACGGCGTGGCCCACGTCGACCTCAACTTCGGCTGCCCAGTCCCCAAGGTGACCCGCAAGGGCGGCGGCGGGGCGCTGCCGTGGAAGCGCAACCTGCTCGGCGAGATCCTCGAGCACGCGGTCGCCGCGGCGGCGCCGTACGACGTCCCCGTGACGATGAAGACCCGCAAGGGCATCGACGAGGACCACCTGACCTACCTCGACGCCGGCCGGATCGCCCAGGAGGCGGGCTGTGCGGCGATCGCACTGCATGGCCGGACGGTGGCGCAGGCCTACTCCGGTGCCGCCGACTGGGAGGCGATCGGCCGCCTGGTCGAGCACGTCGACATCCCGGTGCTGGGGAACGGCGACATCTGGGAGGCGGGAGACGCGCTGCGGATGGTCACCGAGACCGGCGTCGCCGGTGTGGTCGTCGGTCGCGGCTGTCTCGGCCGCCCGTGGCTGTTCCGCGACCTGGCGACTGCCTTTGCCGGTGAGGAGGTCAAGACCCTGCCCCGTCTCGGCGAGGTCGCCGCGATGATGCGCCGGCACACCGAGTTGCTCGCCCAGCACCTGGGTGAGGAGCGCGGCTGCGTGGAGTTCCGCAAGCACGTCTCGTGGTATCTCAAGGGCTTTGCCGCGGGTGGCGAGCTGCGCCGGTCGCTGGCCATGACCCGCTCGCTGGCCGAGCTCGACGACCTGCTGGCCCAGCTGGACTGGTCGGAGCCGTTCCCGGTCTCCGAGCTCGGTGCGCCCCGCGGCCGGCAGGGCTCGCCCCGCGACAAGGTGGCCCTGCCCGAGCACTGGTTGGACGACACCGACGGCACCGGCTGCGGGCTCACCGAGGACACCAACGAGACCACCGGCGGCTGAGCCGGGCTGAGATCCCCGTTACAGCTGCGGCGGAGTGGGCACCAGGGATCGACGCTCAACCACCCCGGGCGGGGTGACCTGGGCCACGCCGATCCCCGGACCGGGGATTGGCCGCCCTGGTGCCGATGTGGTTGATTGGTGAATCGCGTCGGCCCGGAGCCACCATTCCGGCCGGCGCACGACTATGTACCCGACAGCAGAGGATCAGCGCTGTGGCAGACCATCGCCACAAGCGGGACACCGAAGCCCGCCGCAAGCCCAAGGCCCTGGCCGTCATCGGCCCCTTGGCAGTCCTGGCCACCGCAGGTGCCGTCTCCATCGGAGTCGTCGCCGCGGAGCCCGCCATCTCCGACCTCGCCCCTGCCGAGGCCCCGGCCGCGCTCTCCGCGGCCACGACCGCCTCCGCGGACCGAGGCGACGACCCGATCACGCGCAATGAGAACCGCGTCAAGGCCACCGCTTCGCGGGACCTGCCGCCCCCGTCGTTCATGTCGAAGGTGGCCATCACCGCGGCCGTCAAGAACGCCAAGAAGCAGCAGTGGACCACCGACGACCTCAACATCTGGACCCAGCCCGGTGACAAGGCCGTCCAGTTGGGCGAACTGGAAGCCGGCAAGAAGGTCCTGGTGACCGGCCGCGAGATGTGGGGCCGCACCGAGATCGTGCTCAAGGGCAAGGCCCGCTGGGTGACCGACGGCTACCTCTCCGACGAGAAGCCGCTGACCGCCGCCGCGGGCCTGTCGATGGAGCCCTGCCCCGACCCCGGCGTCGAGAGCGGCCTGACCGACAACGCCGTCTACGTCTATCGCTCGGTCTGCCACGCATTCCCGCAGATCACGTCGTACGGCGGGTGGAGCAACCACGGCGAGCACTCGAGCGGCCGGGCCATCGACATCATGACCAGCGACGTCGAGCTCGGCACCGCGATCGCGGAGTTCCTGCGCGAGCACGCCTCCGAGCTGCACCTCTTCGACGTGATCTGGCGCCAGCACATCTGGACTCCGGTCCGCTCCGGCGAAGGCTGGCGCTCGATGCCCTCGCGCGGCTCGGCGACGGCCAACCACTACGACCACGTGCACGTGTCGGTCTACTGAGCCACCGCGCAGCGACCGAAAGGCCTCACCTAGAGTCGCCTGCGATGGACAGCACCGAGCTGTACGACGAGCAGGACCGCGAGCGGCTCGTCGCCGAGCCGCCCAAGCGGGTCGAGGCACCCGAGCGGACGCCGTACGAGCGGGACCGCGCGCGGGTGGTGCACGCCGCGGCCTCCCGTCGGCTGGCGGCCAAGACGCAGGTGCACGGGCCGCAGGTCGATGACTTCGTCCGCAACCGGCTCACCCACAGCCTCGAGGTCGCCCAGGTGGCGCGGGACCTGTCTAGGGCGCTGGGCTCGCAGCCGGACATCGCCGAGACCGCCGCGCTCGCCCACGACCTCGGGCACCCGCCGTTCGGGCACAACGGCGAGCATGCCCTGCACGCCATCGCCGAGGCATGCGGCGGCTTCGAGGGCAATGCGCAGACGCTGCGGCTGCTGACCCGGCTGGAGGCCAAGACCTTCTCGGCGTCGGGGGTGTCGGTGGGTCTGAACCTGACCCGAGCCACGCTCGACGCGTGCACCAAGTACCCGTGGCCCATCGGGCCAGGCAACCCGAAGTTCGGCGTGTACGCCGACGATCTGCCGGTCTTCACCTGGCTGCGGTCCGGGGCTCCTGATGGCCCGCGGCGGTGCGTCGAGGCGCAGATCATGGACCTGGCCGACGACGTCGCCTACTCCGTACACGACGTCGAGGACGGCGTGGTTGCTGAACGGGTGGACCTGACGACGCTCGATCGCGCGGCGGTCCGGGAGGCGGTGCGCGCGTGGTACCTCCCCGACGCCACCGACGACGCCATCGACGGGGCGCTGGACCGGCTCGCGGAGGTCGGCAGCTGGCCCGAGGCGCCGTACGACGGATCGCGGCGCAGCCTGGCCGCGCTCAAGAACCTCACCAGCGACCTGATCGGTCGGTTCTGCGGCGCGGTGCAGGAAGCGACGTTCGCCGCGGCCGACGGGCCCTTCGTGCGCTACCGGGCCGACCTCGTCGTCCCCGAGGAGACCCGCACCGAGATGGCGGTGCTCAAGGGTGTCGCGGCCCACTACGTCATGCAGGCCGAGGATCGGGTGGCGCTGATGGCCCGCCAGCGGACGCTGGTCGCCGAGCTGGTCGAGGCGCTACTGGCGCACGCCCCGGCCGCGTTCGACCCGGTGTTCGCCGACGACTGGGAGCACGCGGCGGACGACGCCGCTCGGCTCCGCGTGGTCATCGACCAGGTCGCCTCGCTCACCGATGCGAGCGCCGTGACCTGGCACGACCGGCTGGTCCGGCAGGGCAGTAGCGCGGCCACGGGGTGGCGCGCATGACGCTGGTCTGGTTGCCCTTCGACCCCGCTGAGCTGGGCGACCCGCCGGCGACGTTCGACTACGAGGTGGTCCCCTCGGTCGAGCACGTCCCGGCGTCAGTGAGGGACGTCGAGATCTTCGTGCCTCCCTACTCCGTCGGCCCCGAGGTGCGTGACGTGCTTCCGCGGATGTCCTCGTTGCGGCTCGTGCAGACCCTCACCGCCGGCGTGGACAACATCCGCGACGCGGTGCCCGCAGGTGTCCAGCTGTGCAATGGCCGCGGAATCCACGACACCTCCACCGCGGAACTGGTGCTCACGCTGACGCTGGCGTCGCTGCGCGGGGTCCCTGGCTTCGTGCGGTCCCAGGACCGGCACCGGTGGGACTGGGGGTGGCACGAGTCGCTGGCGGACAAGACCGTGCTGATCGTCGGGTACGGCGCGATCGGCGCGGCTGTCGAGGCGCGGCTGGCGCCGTTCGAGTGCGCGATCGTGCGGGTCGCGCGGAACGCACGGGACGGCGTACACCCGATCTCGGAGCTGTCGTCGCTGCTGCCGGACGCTGACGTCGTGGTGCTCGTGCTGCCGCTCACCGACGAGACCCGCGGCCTTGCGGATGCGGCGTTCCTCGGCTCGATGAAGGAGGGCGCGCTCTTGGTCAACGTCGCCCGCGGGCCGGTCGTCGACACCGGCGCCCTGGTGCACGCGCTCCAGGCGGGGCGGATCCGGGCGGCGCTCGACGTCGTCGACCCCGAGCCGCTGCCGGAGCACAGCCCACTGTGGGACTGCCCCGGGCTGCTCATCTCCCCACACGTCGGCGGCTCGAGCAGCGCGATGTGGCCTCGCGCGTACCGCCTCGTCCGCGATCAGCTGCACCGGATCGCCCGCGGCGAGGAGCCTGTGAACATCATGTCCGGCGACTACTGAGCCCGCCGTAGGCTGTCGACGTGGCTGGCCGGATCCGCGAGGAGAGCATCGCTGAGGTACGGGAGAAGGCCCCCGTCGAGGAGGTCGTGTCTCAATACGTCACCCTCCGCAGGGCCGGAGCCGGTTCGATGAAAGGGCTGTGTCCCTTCCACGACGAGAAGACCCCGTCGTTCAACGTCAATTCGGCGCGCCAGTCCTGGCACTGCTTCGGCTGCGGCGAAGGTGGCGGGGTCATCGACTTCGTGATGAAGATCGATGGATTGTCGTTCGTCGAGACCGTCGAGCGGCTGGCGGACAAGTACGGCATCGAGCTCAAGCGCGAGGAGGGCGACTCGCGTGACGAGGGCCCACGCGGGCCGGCTCGCGGCAAGCTGATCGAGGCGCACCGCGTCGCGCAGGAGTACTACGCCGAGCAGTTGCTCGGCCCCGAGGCGGCGACGGCCCGGCAGTTCCTCACCGAGCGCGGCTTCGACGGGGCGGCGGCCGAGACGTTCGGGCTGGGGTTCGCGCCGCGTGGTGGCGAGGACGTGTTCCGCCATCTGCGGGCGCGCGGGTTCACCGCCGACGAGATCACCGTCGGGGGCCTCGCGGTCCCGAGCCAGCGGGGCGGGTCGCCGTACGACCGGTTCCGCGGGCGACTCGTCTGGCCGATCCGCGAGGCAAGTGGCGAGACCATCGGGTTCGGCGCCCGGCGGATCTTCGAGGACGACCGCATCGAGGCGAAGTACCTCAACACCTCCGAGACCCCGATCTACAAGAAGAGCCGGGTCCTCTACGGCATCGACCTGGCGCGCCGCGAGATGGGTCGCTCGTCGCAGGCCGTGGTCGTCGAGGGCTACACCGACGTGATGGCCTGCCACCTGGCGGGCGTCAAGACCGCCGTGGCCTCGTGCGGTACGGCGTTCGGCGACGAACACGCCAAAGTGCTGCGCCGTTACATGGCCGATCACGAGGAGTTCCGCGGCGAGGTGGTCTTCACCTTCGACGGCGACGCCGCCGGGCAGGCGGCGGCCCTCAAGGCCTTCCAGGGCGACCAGAACTTCGTCTCCCAGACCTACGTCGCGGTCGAGCCCGACGGGCTCGACCCGTGCGACGTCCGCGTCAAGAAGGGGGACGCGGCCGTGCGCGAGCTCGTGGCCCGGCGGGTGCCGCTCTACCGCTTCGTGCTCCGGAACGTCGTTGACAAGTACGACCTCGACCGCGCCGATGGCCGGGTCGACGCGCTGCGGGAGAGCGCGCGGCTGGTGTCCAGCATCCGCGACCGCTCGAAGGTCGACGCGTTCGCGCGCGAGATCGCCTCGATGGTGGGCGTCGACGTGGACGAGGCCCGCAGCGAGGTGCGGCGTGCTCAGAACCGTGCCCAGAACCGTGCCCAGAACCGCCGTCCGACCGCGTCCGGCCGCGATGTGCCGCCCCCTCCCGAGGAGGAGATGGCCGCGGATCGCCCGGCCCGTCGTGAGCTGCCCAGCATGCGCGACCCGCGGTTCGCGATCGAGCGCGAGACGCTCAAGCTGGTCCTCCAGCATCCGATGGTGATCGGCCGCACCACCAGCGACGTCGGCCCCGAGGACTTCATCCACCCGACCTACCGCGGTGTGTGGGAGGCGATCGCCGCCGGCGGCGGCCCGCTCGCGGGAGCCACCGACGCTTCGTGGTCCGGTCGGCTGCGGGAGGCCACCACCGACCCCGCCGTCGCCTCGGCGATCACCGAGCTCAGCGTCGAGCCGTTGCGCACGGCCAAGGAGCCGAACGCCGGCTACGTCGTCCAGCACGTCGTCCGGCTGCTCGAGCTCACCACGCTGCGCCGGATCGACCAGGTGAAGTCGAAGATGCAGCGGACCAACCCGGTCGAGCATGCCGAGGAGTACAACCGGATGTTCGGGGAGCTGGCCGCGCTCGAGGAGCACCGGCGCAAGCTCCGTGACCGGATCATCGGTGACCAGTGAGTGCTCGGTGAAGCTGCGGCGTACTGCTGCTCCGGTCCAGGTGGCCACGGGGGAGCGGGTGTTGGCGCTCGCGGAGTCGGCAGAGGGGCCGGTGGCCGCCACCAAAGTGGCGCTCTACCTCCCCGGCGGACGCCGGATCCCCTGGGAGCAGGTGAAGTCGGCCGACTGGGACGTGGAGTCCGAGACCCTGCGCGTCACCGAAGTGGGCACCTGGGGCGAGGTGCGTCCGATCCACGCGTTCACGTTGACCGAGTCCGCACGGCTTCTCCAGCTCGTTCGCGAGCGGGTCACTGCCTCGGTGGTGCTGACGCGGCACGTGCCGATCCGAGGAAAGCGGGGCGTACGCGTGATCGCTCGGCGGGCCCCGGTCGGACGAGGTGAGCTGTCCTGGCTCTTCGAGTACGACGTCGGGATCGACCCCGATGACCCGTTCGTCGCGCAGGCAGCCGAGGAGGCGCTGCTGGCGGCGCGCGACGACGTCGGTGATCGATGATTTCGGCAGGTCCGTGACCCCTTGCTAGGGTTCTCGCGCGCCAACCCGATCCCCCGTAGCTCAACTGGCAGAGCATTCGACTGTTAATCGAAGGGTTGTTGGTTCGAGTCCAACCGGGGGAGCCATGAAGCCCGAGCCCGACGCCTACTTCGTCGAGCTGGGCGGGGGGCACTACCAGGCCACGGCGCACACCAGCGGAGCCTGGTCCGAGGCTGAGCAGCACATCAGCCCGATGGTCGGTCTCTGCATCCACGAGATCGAACTGCGGCTGCCTTCGCCGTTGCAGGTCTCCCGGATCGGCGTGGACATCTTCGGCACGGTGCCGGTCGCGGACTTCACCATCGAGGTGTCCGTGGTCCGACCCGGTCGGACCGTCGAACTGGTCGAGGCCGTTGTCGGCCATGCCGGACGCACGGTCATGGTCGCTCGGGTGTGGCGGCTCGCGCCCGCCGACACCACAGCGGTCGCCGGTGGGTGGGGCTCGGCCCCTGGTGAATTCCCACCGTGGGACATCACCTCCGTCTGGCCCGGTGGCTACATCGCCTCCCTCGACGTACGTCGCTCGCCCGCCGCCGTCCCCGGCCGGGCGACCGCGTGGATCACGTCGCCGCTGGCCCTCGTCGTCGACCGCGAGTCGTCCACTCTCGCCCGCTACACCATGCTTCTCGACACCGCCAACGGCATCTGCGTGCGTCAGGGCCCACGGCGCTGGATGTTCCCGAACCTCGACCTCACCATCCACCTGCACCGCCAACCGATCGCCGACCGCGTCGGCCTCGAGACCACGGTGACCTTCGGCGCCACCGGCCTCGGACTGACCCACTCGGTCCTCCACGACGACGCCGGCCCCCTCGGCCGCGCCAGCCAGTCCCTCACTGTCCGGCCCCTGCCCGGTGCCGACTAGGCTCACGCCTTCGAGGGGCGGTAGCTCAGTCGGTTAGAGCAGAGGACTCATAATCCTTGGGTCGTGGGTTCGAGCCCCACCCGCCCTACGAAACACCGTTTGACCTGCGAAAACATGGATCGGCTGTCCGGCCCGGACGGCCGATCCATCCTTTATCCGCCCACTACGTCGTGCGTGGTGTTCCGCTATCGAGCCGCGTCTGGTCGACTTCGGCCATGAGTACGTCGTCCGGGGGAGCCCTCGCTGCGGCATGTCGCCGCCTTCTGGGAGAGCCATAGGAGATCAAGGCACCGGCCGACTATCCCCGCGCACTCGCGTTGTGCATCATCGACTCCGTCCAGTCCACGGGCGTCAAGTACGCGAGTGTCGTCTCCGTCCTGGATCGGTATCGCGCATTCCGCCGGGGTGAGGGCGGTGACCCCAGCGCCGATGGTGTTCCGGACCCGCTCCGTACGTTCTTCTCGCTCGGCGGCGACGAGATGTGGGCCGACCGCATCGGCAACCGGAATAGGACGTCCACCAGGCGCAGCGCCCCGCTGAAGGCCACCGCGATCCGTCTCGCGGCGGAGGGCATGGCGAACCACGGGATCAACACGTGCGCCGAACTCCGGAAGGCCGTGGCCGATCCGACGAACCACGGCGCGGCGCGAGCAGCGTGGACCAGCGTCGTCGGCCAGAGGTCGGGCATCACCTGGCACTACGTGCAGATGCTGGCGGGCGCTCGACTTGGATCAGTGGATCTTCCACGTGCTCGCGACCGGGACATTGGATGAGTACGTCGGTGGTCAGCGCCGGATCAGCCTGTCACGCTTCCTGAGGCTCGAGCCCGAACGTGCCGGTTTCGGCGACCTGAGGGCAACGGTCACGAGGTGCATATCGCAGACGGCGTGAGGCGCACTGGAGATCAGGTCCTACCGAGTCGCTGCTGGACATGCGCCTGGAGGCAGGTGATCGCGCAGGTCGCGGTGATAAGATGTCCTTATGACCATGGTGGCCGAGTTCCGAATGGCTCAGCAGGATGAGCGCCGTGCGCGGCTTCGGAGAGTGCTTGCTCTGCGGGCGATGATGGCGAGCGGGATGAGTCAGCGTGAGATCGGCGCGGCGCTCGGCATCAGCCAGTCGGCGGTCAGCCAGCAGCTGAAGCACACGCCCGATCTCGACGAGGTGACCCCGGAGGTCCTGCTCGATACCGCGACTCCAATCCTCAAGGCGCTTGCGAATGAGGCTGGCTACTCACGGCTCGCGGTGTTCGGGTCTGTCGCGCGACATGAATCTCGAAGAGACTCCGACATCGACCTTCTGGTCGAGGCGCCTGAGGGGACGTCGTCGTTCGAGTTCGTGAGGTTCAAGGGGCTGATCGAGCAGGTTCTCGGCCGCGAGGTCGACCTCGTGTCGTACGGCGGCCTGCGGCCGCGACTTG
>DOWL01000056.1:11159-39482 GCA_003519585.1 Nocardioides sp.
ATACCGTAAGGTTGCGAAAGAACTGCTCCACATTCAGAGCTGGTTCGAACGGGTCGACGAGATCATCCACCGCGGAAGCGTGCCTATCTCGACGACGACCTTCTGCAGGAGGCCGGCGACTCGCTGATGATGAAGCTGGGCGAAGCCGCTAATCGGTTGTCGCGACTCGGTGTGCTGGCGCCGGATGGCGTGGACTGGGCGCTTGCCGTGGCAAACCGCAACTTCACCATCCATCAGTACGACGAGATCGACCGCGAGCTGACGTGGCTAACTCTGTCCCGGGACCTACCCGCTTGGCGGTCGTCGCTGGCGCGACTATTCGCGGAGGCGGAGTCAACCATCCGCGATGAGGCCTAGCGCCGAGTTCGGGCGCCCGGCCGGATGGATCCGCTGCTACAGGTGTCTGACGGCAGTGAGCAGATCGGCGGATGGACTTCCTGCCTGGACGCATCGCCACCCGCGTATGTCGTTCCGCGGCCCGAAGAGCACCCAGACTTCGCCGTCTGTTGGTGGGGCCGGCTGAAGTCCGCCGTCGCACACGTAGCCGCCGGCATGACCAGGTTGGAGCGCGGCCGATGGCGCTCTCACGGCCGTGGCTCCTGCGGCCCTGGCGGATCGGGCTGCTGCCTGGCAGTCGCCGTACCCGGCGAAGCTGAGGTCGGCGGGCAGGGTGAGCGCCGTTGCGTCTTCCACGTCGGCGTCGTCGACGACGATGGCCCACAGCGATCGGGCGACGCCTTCGAGGTCGTCGGGGTCGGTGATGTGCTCGTGGCGTAGGAACTCTGCCCAGGCACCATCGGGAGTGTCAGCCAGGTAGTGGGCGGGCCCCTCACCGGTCGCGTGCCAGCGCGCTGCGGGTTGGTCAGCTGTCTCCCAGAGAAAGCCTTGCCGAGGATCGGCGTGCCGGAAGCCAGTCCTCACGCAGCCGACCCGGAGCCGACCAGCCAGGCGGCGAGGTCGCGGACGCGCTGGACGTCGTCACTGTCGGGGTCGAAGCCACCTGCCAGGAGGTCGATGGGCGCGCGACCGTCCAATTGCGGGCGAGCGCGCTGGAACCAACGGCGCATGCCGATCTCGTTGTAACCGCCCGCCAGGTCCGAGGTGATCATCGCGAGCGTGTGCAGCCGGGTGGCCACGGAGTCGGGGGTGTTCCGCTCGCCCTCGGCGTACCGACGGAGCGAGGTCGCCGACACGTCGAGCAGTGTGGCGAGTAGCTCGTCTCCCAGTGCCTCGCGCATCGGCTTCCACTCGGACTCCGGTAGTGGGGAGTCGGCCACCTGCTCGCGCACGAGGCCGAGCAGGGACGCGAGCTCTTCATCGCTGACCTCGAAGGCCGTCGGCGAAGCCAGCCGCAAGGCAGCGGTCGATGCGATCCCGTGAGCCGCGAGAACGTTGACGAGGGACCGCACTCGACTTTCGGTCAGCGGACCGACGATCAGCGTGGCATCCAGCAGTCCGAGGTACTCCGCGCGGTACAGAAGCAGGCTCGCCGCCATGGCCGACTTGGGTCGGTCTTGAAACGGGCCTTCAACGGACTTGATTCGGACTTCAGTCACACTCCGATTCTATCCCATAGTGTCTGAAGGGAGGAGTTCGCACCTCGCTGGCGGCCGCGCGCAGCGCCGTCGAGGTGCGTCATGTCGACAGCAGCGCTCGAAACCGAGCAGACAGTGGCGCTGTTCGAGCGCATCGACACGTTGGAGGACGTCGCCCAACGGGTTGACGAGGGTGATCGGGTGAAGCTGCAACGGGTCGTTCGCGAGGAGCTTGCGGCCTCGCCGCCGGTCCGTCCTGTTGCCGCGGCGCGAGTCCTCGACCTGTCGGAGAAGACGATCCGCACCTGGGTTGCCGAGGGGGTCTTGCAGCGCGCTGACACACAGAGCCCGCGCCTGCTCCTCGACACGAACGTGCTGCATGCTGTGGCGAACATCGTCAAGGAGTTGCGGGCGGCAGGTCAGACCCGAGCCCTGTTGGATGAGGTTCATCGGCGCCTGGTGGACGCGACCTGGCTCGAGCGGGACGACCTAGCTGATTCGTTGAGTCAGATGTGCCGCGGTGACCTCACGGTTCGCATACCGAAGTCCGACTAGCGGGTCGATACTGGGTGAGACGGTCATCGTGGTTCCTTCTTCGAGTCGGTTGTGAGAGATCACTCGAAGGATCACCCGGTGGCCGTCGCTCACGTTGGGAGCGACACGCTCACCGGACTACGTCGCACACCACTCTGCTGGACGCCACTCGGGGCAGGTGATCGAGACGGTCGCGAGCGCCGTGCGATTCGCGCCCGGAGGGGGAGTGGAGATGATGCGTTCACGGTTTCGGTGCCTCCAGTGCACTGGGATCGAGGCCTCGGTTCGGTGTTCGCCCACCGGCCGAGGCTGCCTTGTCGTTGGGAAGGGTTTAAGGTCAGCCAATCGGGAAGTCTTCCCGCTGTCAACAGTTATCGTGACGCTGTGAGTCACCACCTGATGGGGCTGAAGGAGATCGCCGATCTGCTCGGCGTGAGCCGGCAGCGGGCCAGGCAGTTGTCGATGACCGAGGGGTTCCCCGAGCCTGTCGTGCGGTTGGCGGCGGGGCCGATCTTCGAGAGCGCGGAGATTGAGAAGTGGGCCAAGACTCGGCGTACGAAGGGCGGCCGACCCCGGAAGGCCGAGGACTGAAAATCCATCCTTTTCCCCACTGCGTCATCAAAGGCCCGTGATGGGCGATGAGGCCGGATGAAGGTCAAACCGCCTCTGACCTGCGCTTTCTCCTCAAATCATGACCTGAGATGAGACGTGCTGAAGTGCCCGAAATCGGGCCTGGCTCAATCCTTGGGTCGTGGGTTCGAGCCCCACCCGCCCTACGCGGAAAACGTCATCCGACACGGTCGTCGGAGCAGGTCGTCGGAGCAGCCGGATCGGATGACGTCCTTCGCGCGCGTGGGTGGGACGAGAGCGGAGGATGGTCCCATGGCACACGTACGGCGTTTCGACCACATCGGCATCACGGTCTCGGACCTCGAGGTGGCGACGGCGTTCTTCGTCGGCCTGGGGCTGGAGGTCGAGGGAACCGGCTCGGTGGAGGGCGAGTTCGTGGAGACCGTCTGCGGGATCCCGGGCGCGCGCTGCGAGATCGTGATGCTGCGCCCACCGGACGGCGGGTCGCGGCTGGAGCTCGCCAGCTTCGTCACCCCCGACCATGTCCCCGGGTCGCCCGACGCGATGGCCAACGAGCTGGGCCTGCGGAACGTGTCCTTCGAGGTGGCCGACCTGCACGCCGCCGTCGATGCGGTGGCGGCGGACGGGTACGGGCTGGTCGGCGGGGTCGGCGAGTATCAGGACAGCGTGCGGATGGCGTATGTGCGTGGGCCCGACGGGATCGTCGTGTCGCTGTTCGAGCAGCTCGGTTGACGATCAGCTCCGGCAGCCGCACCCGGACGAGACGTCACATCAGGAACAACAAGCTGAGCAGGCCCGCGACCACCAGGGCCACGACGAAGCCGAGCACCCCGGCGATCGGCCATCCGACGAAGACGCCCGCGAGCAGACCGATGCCCAGGGAGACCCACACCCCGATGCCGGGACCCTCCTCGTTGACTGGCATGCAGAAATGGTGGCACGCCCGCGGTGCGGGCGGTGTTTGCGCAGGTCAGGGGAAGATTGGCCGATAGCCCAGACAGACCACTCCAAGGGGTTCAAGTAGGCCATGGCGCCGTGGGCCGGGACCCCGGACAGGCCATGTCGCGGGGCCGCCGCCCCTGACAGGCTCGGGTCATGAGCGGTGCCGAGGGGGTGTTGGTCATCCTCGGGGTCGTGGCCGTGGGATCGGCGTTGGTGTTCGTGATCGTGAGGCTGACCGACCGCTGGTAGGACGTGCTGAGATCCAGGGCGCGGGGTAGGGAGTTGGGTCGGCCGTCGGTGGCCGCGCCTACGGTGTGCAGGCATGCGAGAGCCGGTCCGGAGCAACCATCACCCGTGGCGACGGTTCGGGCAGCTCACCGACTGGTCGCTGCGGTGGGCCGAGCTTCCCGAAGGCGTGATGGGCGTGACCTGCCACCGATCGCGCACAGTGACCCTGGCGGTGGGGATGAGCCAGGCCGAGCGGCGTTGCACGATCGCCCACGAGACCGAGCACATCCTGCGTGGGCCCGTCGACCGGGCCGCGGCCGCACGCGAGGAGCGCATCATCGACCGGACGGTCGCCGGGCTGCTGCTGCCGCGGGGCGGTGAGGTCGTCGATGCGCTGGTCTCCGCACGTGGGCACCTCGAGACCGCCGCGGACGGGCTCTGGGTCGACGACTACCTGCTGCAGGTGCGGCTGGCCACCCTCAACGCGTCCGATCAGCTCGACGCTGCTCGGCGGCTCGCGGGGGTGTTGATCTGACCGCGCGGCTCATGCCACGGCCGCGACCACCATCAGGTCGACGGGATCGCCGACCGACAGCTGTCCGCCCTCGAGGACCCGGCAGATCGAACCACCCCGTCGTCGCAGTGCCTCCTGGGCACCTCTGCCGATGGTGTCGTCGAGCAGCTTGCACGGCGCCGCGACGCGCACCACCTCGAGCAGCACCGGACCGAGCCGGATCAGCGCGCCCGGCTCGCGTGGCACGACCCCGGCGGACACCGTGATGTTGCGCCGCGTCAGCTCGGGAGGGATCGGCGCCCCGAACAGCTCGGCGGCCTCGTGCAGCGCCGTGTGCGACTGCACACTGACCTGCCGGTGCCGGGCGCCGTGGTAGCGATCGCCTACGATTCCGCGACCCCGCTCGACCGTCACGGAAGCGTGCGCTCGCATGGGCAGCCGCGTCCCCGGCGCGACGTACAGCGCGGCGACAGTGATCCCTTCAGGCACATCACCACCGTAGACAACGCCCGATGTGTGGCCGACGTAGCGTGGTGAGGTGCAGCGTTCCTCTCGCCGTCGCGCGTACTTCGCGCTGATGGGCGGCTGCCTGCTCCTGATCGTGCTGGCGTGGAACGTGGTGCGTCTGTGGTCGACCACCGCCGCCGTGGCGATGAGTCTGGTGGCGGCCGTGATCCCGCCGGTGGCGGCGATCATCGGCAACCTCGGCGCGCTGGACGACAGTCAGCTGCCGAGCGGAGACCAGCGGCAGACCCGGTTCGAACAGGATCCGGACGTGTGAGACGGACCCGCGTCCACCTCGGGGTCAGAAGCCGTGGGCCAGCCCCCAGGCGACCGCCTGGGCGCGGCGCGTGACCTCGATCTTCTGGTAGATCTGCCGGACGTAGGTCTTGACCGAGTTGACGCTCACGAAGAGTTGCTCGGCGATCTCGAGGTTGCTCATACCCTCACAGATCAGCTCCAGGACCTCGGTCTCGCGGGCGCTCAGGTCCGCGACCCCCGTGTGCGGACCGACCTGCCGTCGCGGCGGTGTGACCGTCTCGCCGCGGTGTACGGCGGCCACGGCCGCGAGGAGGGCGTCGGAGCTGACCGACTTGGATACGAAGCCGCGCGCGCCGGCCGCGAGCGAGCGCCGTACGCTCGACAGGCTCTTGCTCCAGGTGAAGACGACGACCGGGGCCGCGGTCAGCGCGACCACCACCGACAGATAGTCCTCGAGTCCCACAGAGCGACCGATCGGGTCGCACAGCAGGACGTCGACCGGTGCGCCGACGGCGTCGGCGCCGATGGTCACCACGTCCGCATGGGATCGCGACAGCATCCCGTCGACGCCGGAGACGATCAGCTCTGGCTCGTCGTACACGCCGACGGCGAGCGGTGAACCGTTGCCCCGCGCCCGCTCGTCCATGATGAGGCGAATCTAGGCGGACAACGCACGGCTCCCGCGCCGGACGACCTCACCCAAGGGGGTGAAACTCTGCGGGACGCCCGGTCAGCGCTCGCCTGCGATGAGGTAGGTGCCGTCCTCGAAGGACAGCACCAGACCGACGTCCTCGGTCGTCGGCTTCCCCGGTCCGCGGTGGTAGGTATAGGTGTAGTCGACCTCGAGCGTGTCGGGGTTGGCCGAGATCGAGTCGATCTTCGCGTTGTCGACCTCGCCCCAGAAGCCTTCGTAGCCGCGGAGGCCCCTGCTCTGGTCTTGGAAGGCCGGGGTCAGCATCTGGAACGCCGCCTCGGGATCCCGCACGGCGGTGTCGATGTAGTCCTCGACGAACGCCGTCATGCCGGCCTCGGTGGGACGCTCCGGCTGCTGGGTCGGGGGAGTGGACGAGGCGCCCGTGGCCTGGCTCGCGGAGGGGGCGCCGCTGTCGTCGCCACGATCGCCGAGACCGATGGCGAAGGCGATGGCTGTCGCGACGAGCACGGCAAGCACGGCGGCAGCGATCGCCACCCAGCGCCGTCGGCGCGGGGGCGTGGCCGGCCGTGGTGGTGGTGGTGGCGGTGGCGGTGGCGCGCCAGGATCGCGTCCCGAGGGCGTTGTTGCTGTCACGCCTGTGAGTGGCATGACCCGGGTGCCACCGTCGTCGCTGGCTCTGGAGGCTGGGGGTGGGCCGAACCCGACGTCCGCGAGCCCGCCGGCCGGCCTGCTCGGCGATTGAGGGGGCGCCGCGAGCGGCCCGGCTTCGAGGTAGGACTGCGCCCGCGCGATCGGCCACCGCCGCGCCGGGTCGCGGACCATCGTGGCCTCGAGCAACGGACCGAGCCAGCCGGGGGCGCTCGGCCGCGGTGGCTCCTCGTGGACGATCCGGTAGAGGGCACCGAGCAGGTTGTCGCCGATCTGGTACGGCGGTCGTCCCTCGAGCGCGTGGAACAGCGTGGCGCCCCACGACCAGACGTCGCTGGCGGCGCTCGCCTGCTGACCGGATGCCACCTCGGGGGAAAGGTACGCCGGCGAGCCGGTGACCAGCCCGGTCTGGGTCAGCGAGGGGTCGGCCGCCGTACGGGCGATCCCGAAGTCCGAGAGCTTCACCTGCCCGTCGGGGGCGACCAGGATGTTGGAGGGCTTCACGTCGCGATGCACGATCCCCGCGCCGTGGGCGGCGGCCAGGGCGCTCGCCGTCTGGGCCAGGATCGGCGCGGCGCTCTCGGGGTCGAGCCTGCCTCGCTGGCGGATCAGGGCCGCGAGATCGGTCCCCTCGACGTACTCCATCACCAGCCACTGCTGACTCTGTCCGCTCTCGACACCGCCTTCGACACCGCCCTCGACACCGTCCTCGACGGTGCCGATCAGGTCGTAGACCGCGACCACGTTGGCGTGGTTGAGCTTCGCCGCGAGCTTGGCCTCGCGTTCGGCGCGCACCGCATCGGGATTGAGCCCGCCGGGGGCGACACCGATGCGCTTGAGCGCGACCGTGCGCCCGAGCACCTCGTCGCGGCCCCGCCAGACGGCGCCCATGCCGCCGCGGCCGATCTCGGTCTCGAGCGTGTACCTGCCCGCCAGCACCGTGCCGATCAAACCTTCGTGACCTCCCGTCGTCCACACTACGAGTACCCGCGCAACCGGTTCGCGGTACCGGTGCCCGATGGGCGAGGATTGTGAGCGTGCCCACCGACCTGCCCGTGATCGACCCCGGCCTGCTGGACGACCTCGTCTGGCGCGGTCTCGTCGCGCACTCCACGGACCCCGAGTCCCTGCGCGAGGCCCTGACCGCGGGAAGCGTGCACTACTACGTCGGTTTCGACCCCACCGCGCCCAGCCTGCACATGGGCAACCTGGTCCAGATCGTCACTGCGATGCGGCTCCAGCGGGGCGGTCACACGCCGTACGTCCTGGTCGGCGGGGCGACGGGGATGATCGGCGACCCCAAGGAGTCCGGGGAGCGCGTGCTCAACACGGCCGAGACGGTCAAGGACTGGGTGGAGCGGGTCCGGCGCCAGATCGAGCCGTTCCTCTCCTTCGAGGGTGCCAACGCCGCGACGATGGTCAACAACCTCGACTGGACCGAGAGCCTCTCGACCATCGACTTCCTGCGCGACATCGGCAAGCACTTCCCGGTCAACCGGATGCTCGCCCGCGACGTCGTGCGGACCCGCCTCGAGGCCGGCATCAGCTACACCGAGTTCTCCTACGTGCTGCTGCAGTCGATGGACTTCCTCAACCTCTTCCGCGAGCACGGCGTCACGCTGCAGTTCGGCGGCTCCGACCAGTGGGGCAACCTCACCGGCGGTGTCGAGCTGATCCGGCGCGCGGACGGCGGGCACGTGCACGCGTTCGCGACGCCGTTGATCACCAAGGCCGACGGCACCAAGTACGGCAAGACCGAGGGCGGCGCGCTCTGGCTCGACGCCGAGATGATGTCGCCCTACGCCTTCTACCAGTTCTGGCTCAACGTCGAGGACGAGAAGGTCGAAGAGCTGCTCAAGGTCTTCACCTTCCTCACCCGGGCGGAGATCGAGGCGCTGGTCGCCGAGCACACCGAGAAGCCGTTCCTCCGGCAGGCCCAGCGCCGGTTGGCCGCCGAGGTCACCACGCTGGTGCACGGAGCCGAGCGGACCCGCGGCATCGAGGCGGCCTCCGCCGCGCTGTTCGGCGGTGAGCCGTTGGGGGACGTCGACGTGGCCACGCTCATCGACGCCTTGGCCACCGCCCGCCCGCTGGTCGAGGCCGGCCGGGACAAGACGCTCACCGACCTGTTCCTCGAGGCCGGGCTGGTGCAGAGCCGCAGCGAGGCGCGCCGCACGTTCGCGGAAGGCGGGGCCTACGTCAACAACCAGCGTGCGGACGACGCCGACCGGGTGCCGACCGAGGACGACTACCTCGGTGGCCAGGTGCTCGTGCTGCGGCGCGGCAAGAAGAACTTCGCCGGCGTCCGGGTCGCCCGCTGACGTCCTGACGAATCGCCGGTTGACGCGCCGCTCCGTACGCTTGGTGATCGTGCCCGAGAACCGTCGTCCGCAGCGATCCACCGGCAAGCCGGCCGCCAAGAAGTCCACGAGTGGCCGCAAGCCCGCCGCCGGCAAGGACGGTGGACGTGGCGCGCCCAAGCCGGGGCACCAGGGCCGCGGCGGCCGCTCGGACGACCGTCGCCGGACGCCCGACAAGCGGTACGACAAGCCCGCCCGCACCAAGGAGCAGGCGGAGTACGACGGACCGGACCTTCCCGAGGGCATCACCAGTGCCGAGCTCGACCGCTCGGTGAGTGCCCAGCTCAAGGGGCTGCCCGAGAAGCTGGCCGCTCGGGTTGCCAGGCATCTGGCCGCCGCTGGTCTCTTCATCGACCAGGATCCCGAGCTGGCCTATCGGCACGCGCTCGCCGCTCGCGCCCGGGCGCCGCGGATCGCGGTGGTCCGCGAGGCCGCCGGCGAGGCGGCGTACGCCTCGGGCCACTACGCCGAAGCGCTCTCAGACCTGCGCGCGGCCAAGCGGATGAACGGCGCCACCGCCTACCTCCCGATCATGGCCGACTGCCACCGCGCGCTCGGCCAGCCCGACCAGGCCGTCAAGCTGGCCAAGAGCCCCTCAGTAGCCGGCTTCCCGCCGGCGGCGAAGGCCGAGATGACCATCGTCGAGGCCGGCGCCCGCCGCGACATGGGCCAGGTGGACGCCGCGCTGCGGATCCTCGAGCAGGCACCACTGAACTCCAAGTCGCGCGAGCCGTGGGTGGTCCGGCTGCGCTACGCCTACGCCGACGCCCTGGCCGAGGCCGGGCGCACCGACGACGCGCTGGCGTGGTTCCACCGGACCCAGGCGATCGACGCCGACGAGATCACCGACGCCGCCGAGCGGGCCGCGGAGTTGGAGAGCAACGCCAGCTGATCGCCCGCGATCGCCGGGGTGGACGACGCTGTGTTGACGTCGTCGGGACCACGGGGTGTACTTCCTGCACCCACGGACCCACCCCGGACCGTGGTCTCCGGAAGGAGCCTCACCATGCTGCGATTCTCGGGAGCGGGCGTGAGCGATGTCGGGTTGGTGCGTCCGCACAACGAGGACTCAGGGTTCGTCGGTCCCTACGTGAGCCTCGTGGCCGACGGAGTCGGTGGGGCGGCTGCCGGTGAGATCGCGTCGGCCACGGCCGCTTATGCCGCGTCCGCGACGGCGCTGGGCCGGTTCGGTCGCCCCCCCGAGCTGGTCCTCGCCGAGGCCTATGCCGCTGCGGCGCACGGCGTGCGCTCCGGGGTGCAACGCGATCTGGACCGCCTGGGGATGGCGACGACGCTGACGATGCTGGTCACCGACGGCCGGTCGGTGGCGTTGGGCCACGTCGGCGACTCGCGCGGCTACCTCCTCAGAGACGGGGTGCTGCGCCAGATCACCCGGGACCACACCTATGTCCAGCACCTTGTCGAGACCGGTCAGCTGTCGCCGGACGGCCGGGCAACCCATCCGTGGCGCAATGTGGTGCTGCGCTCGGTCGACGGCGACCCCGAAGGTCGTGGGCTCGACATCGTCGGCGTCGACGTCCGGCCTGGTGATCGGCTGATGCTCTGCAGCGACGGGCTGACCGACCTGGTCGCCGACGTCGAGATCGCCGAGGCCCTGGCCGACAGTGAGGCCGACGAGGCAACTGAGCTGCTCACCCACCTGGCTCTCGACGCAGGCGGTCGGGACAACGTCACGGTGATCGTGCTCGACCTCGTCGACGGGCCCCGCGTGGTGGGCGACGGCACGGTGCTCGGTGCGCTCCGCGACCCGCGCAACGTGGTCGACCCCGCCGCCGTACATCTCCCGCAGGTGTCTTAGCAGCCCGGCCTCACCCGTTCGGCCAGCGTTGGGCCATTCGCCGGACGGGCCGCCAACCGCTACCTACCCTCGCGACGTGACCAATGTCCACGAGGCCAACTTGGCGCAGGCCGAGCTGCTCGACGCGCTGCTGACCCAGGATCAGCCGCCGCAGCGGCGACGCTGGTACGTCGCCGCGCTTGCCCTGGTGCTGGTGGCGGTCGCGGGGGCGGTGACGGTCGTGCTGACCCGCGACGCCGGTCCCCAGGGTCCGCCGCATCCCTCCGCCTGGGACCCGAAGGTGCAGAAGTACGTCGACTTCGTGGAGAAGAAACGTGACCTCACCTTCGAGCACCCGGTCTACGTGGACTTCCTGCCCGAGTCGGAGTTCGTCGCGCAGGTGACCGCGGACGACGCGGAGGTGACCGACGAGGACCGCGCCGAGCTCGAACGGGCGACGGGGATGCTGCGCGCGCTGGGCCTGGTCGAGGGCGACATCGACCTGTTCGACGCGTCCAACGAGCTCAACGGCGAGGGCATCATCGGCTTCTACCGGTACGACGACGAGCGACTTCGGGTGCGCGGCACCGAGCTGACCCCCGCCGTGGAGTCCGTGCTCGTCCACGAACTGACGCACGCCTTGCAGGATCAGAGCTTCGACCTCGAATCGCGGTTCCAGGAGCTCGACAAGGCTGACGACGCGAACAGTGAGGCGGCCTCCGACGGCTTTCACGCCCTGGTCGAGGGGGACGCCCGGCGGATCGAGGGGCTGTGGCGCGACCACCTCTCGGCCAAGGCGCGCAAGGCACTCGACCAGGAGCGCGCGCAGGAGTCCGACGGCTTCGAGTCCGGTGCCAAGGATGTCCCGGAGGTCCTGGTCACGATGATGGGCGCGCCGTACGCACTGGGTGAGGCGCTCCTCGCCGTCGCTCAGCAGCAGGGCGGGGAGGCGGCCATCGACAACCTGTTCCGCTCACCGCCGAGCACCGAGGAACAACAGCTCGACCCGTGGACGCTGGTCGCGGACCACCAGGGCTACCTCACCGTTCCCGAGCCGGAGCTCCCCGAGGGCGTCGAGGCCTACGATGACGGCGCGTTCGGCTCCGTCGGCTGGCTGATGCTGCTCTCGGAGCGGCTGCCCCTCGAGCAGGCGCTCGCCGCGGTCGACGGCTGGGGCGGAGACGCCTACGCGGCGTACGAGCGCGACGGCGTGAGCTGTGTGTCGGTCAACTACCGGGCCGACTCGCTCGCCGACCTCTCCCAGATGCTGTCCGCACTCCGAGCCTGGTCCGCCCAGGGCCCGCGCGACGCGGCCAGCGTGGAGAAGCAGGACCAGACGCTCGTCTTCCGCTCGTGCGATCCGGGTGCTGCTGCGCCGAAGGTCGCCCAGGGCCGTACGGGCGAGGCCCTCGCCCGCGCGTTGAGCCGGACCTATATCTCGCTGGAGCTGGTGAAGCAGGGGGCGCTCGTTCCGGTCGCCCGCTGCGCCGCGGAGCGGCTGTTGCGGGAGTACACCCCGGCCCAACTCAACAGCCCGAAGCTCGATCGCGACCGGGTGGCCGGGCTGCTCGCCCCTTGCCGGGGGAGCGCATGAACGCGTCAGACCGGGAAACTCGGGCTGTCTGCTGGTGCACAGGCGCCCCATGGGTCACAATGGCCGCACAACTACACGACTGTCGTTCGTACGACTCCTGACTCCTCGTGTCAGCCCGCTGGGGAAGGCGTAGCTCACGCCGAGGATGAAGGAGACGCAGATGTACGGACCCCGCATGATGCTCGGCCCCGAGGTCAGGAGCGCTACTCGTGGTGTGCTCTATGTCCACTCGGCGCCCTCGGCACTGTGCCCGCACATCGAGTGGGCGGTCGGCGGTGTGCTCGGCAGCGAGGTGAACCCGTCGTGGATCCCGCAGCCGGCCCAGTCCGGCGCCTACCGCACCGAGCTGTCCTGGAGCGGCGACGCCGGCTCCGCTGCGGCGATAGCCTCGGCGCTGCGCGGCTGGAACCACCTGCGCTTCGAGGTCACCGAGGACCCCACGGCGGCCACTGAGGGGCAGCGCTACTCCTACACGCCCGACCTGGGGGTCTTCCACGCGGTCACCGGGCTGCACGGCGACATCATGATCCCCGAGGACCGGCTCAAGGCCGCCGTCGTCAAGGCCGCCCTGGGCGACACCACGCTCCTCACCGAGATCGACAAACTCCTCGGCAAGCCCTGGGACGACGAGCTCGAGACCTTCCGACACGCCGGCGAGGGCGCCCCCGTCCGCTGGCTCCACCAGGTCGTCTGAACGCCGACCCGTCGTTACTCATCACGAGTAACGACGGGTCACCGTCAATTTCGTGCTGACCCGTCGTTACTCGTCACAAGTAGGGACGGGTCAGCGGTGGGTACGGCGGAGGCGGAACTGGTCGAGGGGGAGTGCGCCCTGGGTGACGTGTCCCGAACCGTCGTCGACGGAGAGCTTGGCCCAGATCGTGAACCTGCCGTGGCGGGTGGAGTTGCGGCACAGGGTGTAGTGGCCGGTGCCCGACGTGGGGTCGTAGCCGTCGATGAACGCGCCTCCGGCGACGCTGTGCAGCCGCGGCCCCCGGATGAACACCTCGAGGGCCCAGATGCCCGGCGGGGGCGAGATCGCGTAGGTGTAGGCATAGCTGCGACAGCCGCGCTGGAGGAAGCCGCCCTGGCCGGTCACCGATCCCCACTCGGGGTGCACGGTGAGCCCATCGACCGGGGCGGAGCGCTCCACGCCGGTGGCCGGGCCGGGCAGAACCAGCGCGGCCACCGTCGCGGCGACAGAGGCGCAATGCACACTCCGGAGCACGCCGATCCCCCTCCGGTGTGACGACCGTCTCTCCGAAGGTCCAACGAGTCCCCGCCGAGCCGGTTACGGCAGCGGCCGAGTGTCAGGGGGATGTCGGCCGGTTTGGCCTTCTGCGTCGTCCCTTACACGCTTCCGAAGGCGACGGCGACGTTGGCGCCTCCGAAGCCGAAGGAGTTGTTGAGTGCGGCGATGTCGCCGACCGGGAGATCGCGCGGCTTGGTGGCGATATCGAGATCGACCTCGGGGTCCTGGTTGTCGAGGTTGATCGTCGGGGGGACGGTGCGGGTCTCGATGGCCTTGACCACGGCGACCGCCTCGAGTGCGCCGGCCCCACCGAGGAGGTGGCCGGTCATCGACTTGGTGCTGGTGACTACGACCTGCTCGACGTACTGGCCCAGCGTCGCGTGCAGCATCAGCCCTTCGGCGATGTCACCCAGGGGGGTCGAGGTCGCGTGGGCGTTGACGTGGAAGATGGCCTCCGGGCCGATCTCGGACTCGGCCAGGGCGCGCAGGATCGCACGCGATCCGCCTCGGCCGGCCGGATCGGGCTGGGCGATGTCGTGGGCGTCGGCCGTGATCCCGGCGCCGAGCACCTCGGCGTAGATCTTCGCGCCGCGGGCCTTGGCGTGCTCCTCGGACTCCAGCACGAGTACGCCGGCACCCTCGCCGAGAACGAACCCGTCGCGCGCGGTGTCCCACGGGCGGGAGACCGCCGTCGGATCGCCCCCGTCGGGGCCGCTGGCCGTCTTGGACAGCGCCATCATGTTGGCGAACGCCGAGATGTTGAGCGGGTGGATGGCCGCCTCGGTGCCGCCGGCGACGACCACATCCGCACGGCCGAGCCGGATCTGGTCGACCGCCAGCGCGATCGCCTCGTTACCGGACGCGCAGGCCGAGACCGGGGTGTTGACCGCGGCCCGCGCGCCGACGTAGAGGCTGACGTTCGCCGCCGATGCGTTGGGCATCAGCATGGGTACGGCGAGCGGGGACACCCGCCGCGGCCCCTTCTCCTTCAGCACGTCGTAGTTGTCCAGCAGCGTGATCACGCCACCGATCCCGGAAGCCAGGGCGACGCCGACCCGGTCGCCGTCGAGCTCGTCCTGGACCTCGGCCAGACCCGAATCGGCCCACGCCTCCATCGTCGAGACCAGCGCGAACTGCGCCGTACGGTCCAGCCGGCGGGCCTTGACCCGCTCGAGGACCTCGGTTGGCTCGACGGCGGCTACGCCGGCGATCTTGACCGGGAGCTCTTCCGCCCAGTCGGCCTCGATCCGCCGGACGCCGGAACGCCCGTTGACCAGGGCATCCCAGGTGCTGGAGACGTCACCGCCAACCGGGTTGGTGGTGCCGAGACCGGTGACGACGACGCGGATGCGACTCATGCCTGTGTGCCTGCCTTCGTGCTGAGGTGGTGCGGAGAACGGGTGAGTTGAGGCTCAGCCCTGGGCGCGCTCGATGAACGCGACCGCGTCACCGACCGTCTTGAGGTTCTTCACCTCGTCGTCGGGGATCGAGACGCCGAACTTCTCCTCGGCGGCCACGACGACCTCGACCATGGACAGGGAGTCGACGTCGAGGTCGTCGACGAACGACTTGTCGAGCTGGACGTCATCGGCATCGATGCCGGCGACCTCGTTGACGATCTCGGCGAGGTCGGAGCGGATCTCCTCAGTGGTTGCCATCTGGCGTGTCTCTTTCTGTTGGTTTCCCGGGCTGGGTTTATCTGTCGGGTCTGGGGGCTGGGTGAGCGGCCGTCCGGCTCAGGGCAGGACGACGACCTGCGCGGCGTACGCGAGGCCCGCACCAAAGGCTATGAGTAGCGCGACGTCTCCGGACTGCGCGTCGCCCTCGGCGTACATCCGGTCGAGCGCGAGCGGGATCGAGGCGGCGGAGGTGTTGCCCTGCTCGGCGATGTCGCGGGCGATCTTGACGGTGTCGGGCAGCTTCATGGCGCGCGCCATGGCATCGGTGATGCGCATGTTGGCCTGGTGTGGCACGAAGCAGTCGAGTTGGTCCGGGGTGATCCCGGCCCGGTCGAGGGCCTGCTGGCCGACCTTGGCCATCACGAACGATGCCCACCGGAAGACCGGGTTGCCCTGCATGACCAGGTGCGGCATCACGGGGTTGTCGGAGGCCAGCACATCGCGCCAGTCCTCGCGCGAGCGGATCAGGTCGAACTGCTCGCCGTCCGAACCCCACACGACCGGTCCGATGCCCGGGGTCTCGCTCGGCCCCACGATCGCGGCGCCGGCGCCGTCGGCGAAGATGAACGCCGAGCCACGGTCGTCGGGGTCGGTCATCTCGGAGAGCCGCTCGACGCCGATGACGAGCACGTGGCCCGCCGAGCCGCCGCGGACCAGGTCGCTGGCCATCGCGATCCCGTGGCAGAACCCCGCGCAGGCCGCGGAGATGTCGAACGCCGCCGCCTGGTCGGTGCCGAGTTCGTGGGCGATCCTGGTGGCGACCGCAGGGGTCTGCATGAAGTGGCTGACGGTCGCGACGATGACGGTGTCGATCTGGCGCGGGTCGATCCCAGCGCGCTCGACGGCGCTGCGCGCGGCCGCCAGCGACATCATCTCGACGGTCTCCTCGGGGGTGGCCCAGCGCCGCTCCTTGATGCCCGAGCGCTGTTGGATCCACTCGTCGCTGGAGTCGATCCGGGCCACGATCTCGCTGTTGGGGACCACCCGCGAGGGGCGGTAGGCGCCGATGCCGAGGATCCGGGCGTGGGGTGCGCCGGCGGCGCTCTGCAGCGCGGTCACGAGACCGCCTCCGGGTGCAGCCTCAGGAGCGGCTGGCCGGGCGAGACCCGATCTCCGTCCTCGACGAGCCACTCGACCACCTGGCCGGCATGGGTCGCGTTGACCCCGATCCGGTCACCCACGCTGGCGACCTCGCCGATCGGTGCGCCGGATGACAGCACCTCGGCGTCGGCGGCCTCGGCGGCGATATGGAAGGTGCCCTTCGCAGGGGAGACCACCATCCGCCAGGTCGGCGTGGTGTCGATCTCGGCGAACTCACCGTGCTTGTCGCAGAACGCGCGAGCGTCGTCGAGTTGGTCGGGAGTCTTGAGCGCGAAGGTCTCGACCCCCTTCAGCGCACGCTTGGCGATGCCGGTCAGGGTGCCCGCGGGCGGCATTTCGAGGATGCCGGTGACGCCGAGGTCGGCGAAGGTGTCGAGGCAGAGGTCCCAACGGACCGGGTTGGCGATCTGGCCGACGATCCGGCGGAGTACGTCGCGGCCGTCGTGGACGACCTGGCCGTCCTTGTTGGACACGAAGCGGGTGCGTGGATCGTGCACCGACACCGCCCGCGCGAGGGAGGTCAGGTGGCCGACCGCCGGCTCCATGTGGTGGGTGTGGAACGCCCCGGCGACGCTGAGCGGAGCGAGGCGGGCCTTGTCCGGCGGCTCCTCGGCGAGCGCGGCCAACTGCTCGAGCGTGCCTGCCGCCACCACCTGGCCGGGCCCGTTGTCGTTGGCGGCGGTGAGTCCGTGCTTCTCGATGACCTGGAGCACGTTGTCCCGGTCCCCGCCGAGGACCGCCGTCATGCCTGTGGCCGTCACCGCGGCGGCCTCGGCCATCGCCTTACCCCGCTCGCGGACCAGGACCATCGCCTGCTCGGCGGTGATCACCCGGGCCCCGGCGGCCGCGGTCAACTCGCCCACCGAGTGGCCCGCGACCACGCTGACCTTGCCGAACGCATCGGTCGGGTGGGGGAAGACCCCCAGGGCCGCGACCAGCCCGGTCGCGACCAGCAGCGGCTGCGCGATCTCGGTGCGGCGGATCTCGTCGGCGTCGGCCTCGGTGCCGTAGTGGACCAGGTCGATCGACGCGACGGTCGAGAGCCACTCGAACCGGTTGCGGAACTCCGGATCCTCCAACCATGGGGCGAGGAAGCCGGGACTCTGGGCGCCCTGTCCGGGCGCGACGATCGCGAGCACAACTACACTCTGCCGGTCCCGGCGCCGCGCGCTCGCGTCCGCCGCCCACGAAACTGTGCGTCAGATCTTTGTAGGGTTCATACAAATTTGTCGACGCCGAGTCGGCGCTACTGCAGTGCAGTAACGCCGACTCGGCGTCGTTATTCGTCTGTGGATGTCCCGACGCGACCGGACTGTCGTCCGAGGACGAGCGCGATCTGGAGGGTGAAGGCGTCGCGAGGCTGGCCGGGGGTCAGCCCGGTGAGGTCGGCGACCTGGCGGAGCCGGTAGCGCACCGTGTTGGGATGCACGAAGAGAGCCCTGGCCGCGCCCTCGATGGAGGAGCCGCCGGCGAGCCAGGCGCTGAGCGTCTCGACCAGCGCGCCCCGCGCATCGAGCAAGGGGAGGTAGACCTCGTCGACGAGTTGCCGCCGGGCGTGGCCGTCGCCTCCCAGCGCCCGCTCGGCCAGGAGTTCGGTGCTGAGCACGGGTCGGGGTGCGTCCGGCCAACCCGGAGCAGCGCGGTACGCCGAGAGGGCGGCACGGGCGGAGACCGCACCGCCAGCCAGGTCGGCCGCGATCGGCCCGACGACCACCGGTCCGGGGCCGAACAGGTCGGCGATCACGCCAGCTCCCCGTTGCGGGTCGTCCACGCCGCCCAGCAGGACGACGAGTCGCTCGCCCTGGACCGCGCACAACGCATCCATGCCGGCCGCACCCGCGCTGCGGCGTACCTCGTCGAACACGTCGGTCTCGGTACGGCGAGCTGGCGCGGCGCCGAGCACCACGCAGACGGTGGCGCTGGCCTTCCAGCCCAGGGCGCTGGCCCGCGACAGCACGGCCTCATCGGTCTCCGCACGGAGCACGGCATCGACCACGAGCGCCTCGAGCCGGGCGTCCCATGCGCCACGCACCTCGGCAGCTCGCGCGTACACCTCGGCGGTGGCGAACGCCACCTCGCGTGCATAGCGGGAGATATCCCGGCGCACTTCCTCGGCGTCGTCGGGGGACACCAGGTCAGCGACGTTGCTCTCGACCACCTCGATCGAGAGCCGGACCAGGTCGACGGTCTGCTGCAGGGTGATGACCCCGGCCAAGGCCCGAGGCGCCGCGCCGAAGACCGAGGTCGCGATCGTGGGTCCATGGGTCGCGTCGGCGGTCTCGAACCAGTCCACGAACCCTCGGATACCGGCCTGCACGATCATCCCGACCCACGAGCGATCCTCCGCACTCAACTCGCGGAACCACGGCAGGTCGGCGCCCATCCGCGACGTCGCGGCCGTGCTCAGCCCGCCGATCGAGCGACGCATCTCCTCGGCGACCCGGCTCCGCGGATCGACGGCACGAGGACTCACGCCCCGAATCCTGTCACTCGTGCCGACCAACGCGCGCCAGGCATTCGAGGCCAACACGTGATGAACAGGCGCTTGCCTCGGCGGGTTGTGGGTAGGTTGAATCTGCAAGGAGATATCTGCACAGGACGTTCCGAGGCCTGCGGGCCGTGCCGCAGAGAGGGATCCATGGGGACACTCCAGGACGACGCCCGGCACCAGGTCGAGTACGTCACCATCCATGGCCACCGGCGCGCCTACGTCAAGGTGGGGCAGGGGCCGGTCCTGCTGCTGCTCCATGGTCTCGGGTGCGACCACCGCACGTGGGAGCCCGTCCTGGAGACGCTGGCCCGGCGCTACACGGTCATCGCGCCCGACCTGCTCGGCCACGGACTCTCCGACAAGCCGCGCGCCGACTACAGCGTCGGTGGCTACGCCAACGGCATGCGCGACCTGATCACCGTGCTCGGCATCGACAAGGTGACGGTGGTCGGCCACAGCTTCGGGGGCGGGGTGGCCATGCAGTTCGCCTACCAGTTCCCCGAGCGCACCGAGCGGCTGGTCCTGGTCTCCTCAGGTGGGCTGGGCCCCGAGGTGAGCCCGGCGCTCCGCGCCATCACCACTCCCGGCTTCCACCAGGTCATGGGGCTGCTCACCCTCCCGGGCGTCCGGCACGTCGGCAAGGCGGGACTGGTCGCGCTCTCCCGGAGCGGGGTCCGCGCGTTGCGCGACTACGACGAGGTCGCCGCGATCTACGACTCGTTCCGTGACCCCGCCGCGCGCACCGCGATCCGGCACGTGGTCAGCGCCGTCATCGACTGGAAGGGCCAGATCGTCACCATGGCCGACCGCGCCTACCTCACCGAGGCGATGCCGATGGCGGTGATCTGGGGCGCCGACGACCGAGTGATCCCGGTCCACCATGCCGACACCGCCGCGGTCCTCGCTCCCGCGGCCCGCGTCGAGGTGATCGCCGACGCCGGCCACTTCCCGCACAAGGACGACCCACATCGGTTCGCCACGATCGTGCACGAGTTCATCCGCTCGACCGAGCCCGCGACGTACTCCCGCGCCCGGTTCCGCCGCCTGCTCAAGAACGGCGGGACGGCGCCAGTTCGGCCCGTGACGAGCCTGACGGACGTGACGGCCTGACGCGGAACGGAGCTCAGCGGTCACCGGATTTCCGGTGACCTCTGCGACTAGCAAACGCCCGGATTAGGCGTCTCCACCCTCTTGCTTGATGCCGGCGACCGCGGTCGGGTCGTCGATGCGGTATTGCGCGAACGCCTTCTCCACCTGGCCACGGTCGATCGTGCCGGCGTCTGCCAGCGCCTGGAGCGCCTGGACGACCACCGACTGGGCGTCGATGTGGAAGAACCGCCGTGCGGCGGGCCGTGTGTCGGCGAAGCCGAAGCCGTCGGCGCCGAGGACGCGGTAGTCGGTGGGGACCCAGCGCGCGATCTGGAGGGGTACGGCGCGCATGTAGTCCGACACGGCGACGACCGGTCCGGAGGTGCCGGCGAGCCGCTCGGAGACGAAGGGTTTGCGGGGGGTCTCACCAGGGTGGAGGAGGCTCCACTCCTCGGCGGCGACGGCGTTGCGGGCCAGTTCGTTCCAGGAGGTGACCGACCAGAGGTCGGTGGCCACGCCCCAGTCCTCACGGAGGATCCGGGCTGCCTCGTCGATCCACGGGTAGCCGACGCCGGAGGCCATCAGGGTCACCCGCGGGCCTTCGCCCTCGGCCCGAGCGGTCTGGTGCATCCCGCGCAGGATCCCCTCGACGTCGACGTCGTCGGGCTCCTTGGGCTGGGAGACCGGCTCGTTGTAGACGGTGAGGTAGAAGATGACGTCCTCGCCGTGCGGGTGCGCTTCGCTCTCGCCGTACATCCGGGCCAGGCCCGACTCCATGATGTGCGCGATCTCGTAGGCGAACGCCGGGTCGTAGTGCACGACCGCCGGGTTGGTGGCGGCCAGCAGCGGCGAGTGGCCGTCGGCGTGCTGGAGCCCCTCACCGGTGAGGGTGGTCCGACCGGCCGTGGCGCCGACGAGGAAGCCGCGGGAGAGCTGGTCGGCCATCGCCCAGATCGAGTCGCCGGTCCGCTGGAACCCGAACATCGAGTAGAAGATGTAGAACGGGATCATGTGCTCGCCGTGGGTGCTGTACGTCGAGCCCGCGGCGGTCGCCGAGGCGAGGGCCCCGGCCTCCGAGATGCCCTCGTGGAGCAGTTGGCCCTGGGCGGACTGCTTGTAGGCAAGCAACAACTTCCGGTCGACGGCTTCGTACTGCATCCCGGCCGGGTCGTAGACCTTGGCGCTCGGGAACATCGAGTCCATCCCGAAGGTGCGGTACTCGTCGGGAGCGATCGGCACGATCCGCTGGCCGATGTTGGGGTCCTTCATCCAGTCCTTGAGCAGCCGGACCGTGGCCATGGTCGTGGCGACCTTGTTCTTGCCGGAGCCCTGCTTGAGCTCGCTGTACATCTCCTTGCCCGGGAGGATCAGCGACTTCGCCCGGATCACGCGCTTGGGCAGCGAGCCGCCGAGCTGGCGGCGCCGCTCGAGCATGTACTCGATCTCGGGGGAGTCGTCACCGGGGTGGAAGAACGGCGCGGTGCCGGTCGACTCGTAGGCCTCCTCGATGTCGCGGTCGCTCATGGGGAGGTAGAGCCGGTCGCGGAACTTCAGCAGGTCCGGGAGCTTGAGCTTCTTCATCTGGTGGGTGGCGTTGCGCCCCTCGAGTGCCTCGATCGTCCAGCCCTTGATGGTGTGCGCGAGGATCACCGTCGGCTGGCCGGTGTGCTTGGACGCGGCGTCGAAGGCGGCGTAGACCTTGCGGTAGTCGTGGCCGCCGCGCGGGAGCTTCTCGATCTGCCGGTCGGACATGTGCTCGACCATCTTGCGCAGCCGCGGGTCGGGGCCGAAGAAGTGCTCGCGGTTGTAGGCGCCGTCCTCGACCGAGAAGGTCTGGAACGCACCGTCGGGCGTGCGGTTCATCTGGTTGACGAGGACGCCGTCGACGTCGCGGGCGAGCAGCTCGTCCCACTCGCGGCCCCAGATCACCTTGATGACGTTCCACCCGGCACCGCGGAAGTTCGCCTCCAGCTCCTGGATGATCTTGCCGTTGCCGGTGACCGGGCCGTCGAGCTGCTGGAGGTTGCAGTTGATGACCCAGGTGAGGTTGTCGAGCTCTTCGCGGGCCGCGACACGGATCGCGCCGAGCGACTCCGGCTCGGCCATCTCGCCGTCGCCGAGGAACGCCCACACGTGCTGTTGGCTGGTGTCCTTGATCCCGCGGTTCTGCAGGTAGCGGTTGAACCGGGCCTGGTAGATCGAGTTGATGCCGGTGAGCCCCATCGAGACCGTCGGGAACTCCCAGAACTCCGGCATCAGCCGCGGGTGCGGGTACGACGAGAGACCCTGCCCCACGCCGTGCTGAACCTCCTGCCGGAAGTGCAGCAACTGCTGTTCGGAGAGCCGTCCCTCCAGGAAGGCGCGGGCGTAGATGCCGGGCGAGCCGTGGCCCTGGATATAGATCTGGTCGCCGCCTCCGGGGTGGTCCTTGCCGCGGAAGAAGTGGTTGAAGCCGACCTCGTAGAGGCTCGCCGAGGACTGGTACGTCGCGATGTGGCCGCCGACCTCGAGGCCGGGCCGGTTGGCGTCGGAGACCATCACGGCGGCGTTCCAGCGGATGAAGGCGCGGATCCGGCGTTCGACCTCCTCGTCACCGGGGAACCACGGCTCCCGCTCAGGCGGGATCGTGTTGATGTAGTCGGTGCTGCGCAGGGCCGGCACGCCGACGTTGAGTTCGCGCGCCTTCTGCAGCAGCCGCAGCATCACGTAGCGCGCCCGGTCGCGGCCGCGCTCGTCGATGAGCTGGTCGAAGGACTCGAGCCAGTCGGTGGTCTCGTCGGGATCGATGTCCGGGAGCTGGGTGGGCAGCCCCTCGTGGATCACCGGGGTGGGGGAGCCGCTGGTGGTGGCTCGCTGCTCGGACGAAGTGCCGGAAGCGGTGGGTGTTTCTTCGGTCACCCACTCATCGTGTCACGGTCGGACGACCCGGACGAACGTCGCGTCACTACCGATCAGTACGTCGCGGAGTCGCGTCCGGAGCGCCGCCGCGGTCGGTTTCGAGGCGGTCGGTCGCCGTGGCGCGCTTGCACCTTCCGCGCAACTCCGCTGGACTATCGCCCACAGGACCCCCGCGGCCGCGGGGGTTCGGCACAGATAGACAGACCCAGGAGGAGGACGGCGTGAGCTCGACCGAGGGTGGCACTCCCACCCAGACGGGTGCTCCCGGGGTCGCCGAGCGGCTCGGGTTCAAGCCCGGCATGGTCATCCAGGAGCTCGGCTGGGACTCCGACACCGACGACGAATTGCGGGTGGCCGTCGAGGACACCATCGACGCCGACATGGTCGACGGCGACTACGGCAACGTGGTCGACGCGGTGCTGCTGTGGTGGCGCAGCGAGGACGGCGACCTGGTCGACGGCCTGGTCGATGCGCTCACCGACCTCGTCGGTGGCGGGGCGATCTGGCTGCTCACTCCCAGGGTCGGTCGGCCCAACGCCGTCGACCCGGCCGATATCGCCGAGGCGGCCCCGATCGCGGGGCTGTCGCAGACCACGACGGCAGCGGTCAGCAAGGCGTGGTCGGCCACCAGGCTGATCGCCCCCAAGACCCCGGCGTGACCTGCGTCTGACGTGCAGGCGAGCCGCACCTGACCTGCACCCGTCCGGGGCTGCGTGGCATCCTCACGTCGTGCGCCATTTGGAGTTGCCCCGTCCGCTCGACGCGTTGGTGACCAAGGCGACCTCGACGGGCTACGGCGTCAAGGTGCTCGCTGAGTCAGGGATCATCCGGCCGTACTCGCCCCGGGCACTGGGCCGGGCCGGACGTGCGCTCCAGCAGTGGGGGACCGGCCCCGCCGGCGGGTTCCTGGCGATGGCGTCGCTGGCGCCCGATCGAGTCTGGATCATCGACGAGCGGGGCCCGTGCACCTTCCGCGAGATCGACCGGCGGACCAACGCGCTGGCTCGCGCGCTGCGTAAGCGAGGCGTCGGTGAGGGCGGTTCAGTCGCACTGATGGCCCGCAACCACCGCGGCTTCGTCGAGGCCACGGTGGCGGCCGCCAAGCTCGGCGCCGACCTCATCTACCTCAACACCGCGTTCGCGGGGCCACAACTCGTCGACGTACTCGAGCGGGAGGACCCCTCCGTCGTGATCCACGACGAGGAGTTCACCGGCATGCTCGCGAAGGCGCACGTCGCTCAGCGAGTGCTCTCGTGGGTCGACGGGATCGACGGGCAGCCCGACCCGTCTGGACCAGCCACCCTCGACTCGCTCATCGCGGCGGAGCCCGACGACGCGCCGGTCGCCGTACCCGACCACCACAGCCGGATCGTCATCCTGACGTCCGGGACGGCCGGCACGCCGAAGGGCGCGCCGCGCAACGAGGCCGGCATCGACGCCGCCATCTCGCTGCTGTCGCGGATGCCGCTCCGGTCCGGCTGGCGGGTCCACGTCGCGGCCCCGCTGTTCCACACCTGGGGCTTCGCGCACCTCATGCTCTCGCTGCTGCTCGGCCACACCGTCGTACTCCGGCGCCGGTTCGATCCCGAGGCCGCCCTCGCCGTCACCGACGAGCAGCGATGCGAGGAGTTCGTCGTGATCCCGGTGATGCTCCAACGCATCCTGGCGCTGCCCGACGAGACCCTCGACCGCTATTCACTGGAAACCGTGAAGGTGGTGGCGGCGTCCGGCTCGGCGCTGCCCGGCGACCTGGCGTTGACCTGGATGGACCGGTTCGGCGACCACCTCTACAACACCTACGGCTCCACCGAGGTCGCCTACGCCTCGATCGCGACGCCGGAGGACATGCGCGCGCAGCCCTCCACGGCCGGCAAGCCGCCGTGGGCGACGGTCGTGAAGATCTACGACGAGCGGGACCAGGAGGTTCCCCAGGGGGAGTCGGGCCGGATCTTCGTGGGCAACTCGCTGCTGTTCGAGGGCTACACCGGCGGCGGCCACAAGGACATGATCGACGGGCTGATGTCCTCCGGCGACGTCGGTCGCTTCGATGAGGACGGTCGTCTGTACGTCGAGGGCCGGGACGACGAGATGATCGTCTCGGGAGGGGAGAACGTCTTCCCCCAGGAGGTCGAGAACTGCCTGGCCCGCCACGAGGCGGTCGTCGAGGTGGCCGCGATCGGAGTGGACGACGAGGACTTCGGCAAGCGGCTGCGTGCCTTCGTCGTGCTCCGTGATGGCGCCGCGGCGAGCGAGGACGAGCTCAAGGCCCACGTGAAGGACAACCTGGCCCGCTACAAGGTGCCTCGCGAGATCGTGGTGCTCGACGAACTCCCGCGCAACGCGACTGGCAAGGTGCTCAAACGGGAACTGGTCGACCGCGACAACAGCGACAACCACGAGGAGGACGCGTGACCGGCCTCGAGCTCGGCACCGCCGCACCCGACTTCACCCTCCGCGACCAGTTCGGCCAGGACGTCACGCTCTCGTCGTTCCGCGGCCAGAAGGCGGTGGCTCTGGTCTTCTACCCCTACGCCTTCTCCGGCGTCTGCACCGGCGAGATGGCCGGCATCCGCCAGCGGCTGGCGGACTTCATGACCTTCGACACCGAGGTCCTGGGCATCTCGTGCGACCCCAGGTATGCGCTGCGCGCCTTCGCCGACGCCGACGGTCTCAACTTCCCCCTGCTCTCCGACTTCTGGCCGCACGGCGAGGTCAGCCGCGCGTACGGCGTCTTCGACGAGCGCAGTGGCGCCCCGCGCCGCTCGTCGTACGTCGTCGACAAGGCCGGCCTGCTGACGTGGGCACTACACAACGCCAGCGGCGAGGCGCGCGATCTCGACGAGCATGTACGCCAGCTGAGGGACGCCTCCTGACGGCTCGGAGCCACTGGTCTGGACCAGTTGAGAAATAATCCAACTTCGTGTTTGTGACGCCGTAATGGGGGCAGTACGTTATGCCCCGTTGAGCCGCTGGTGACCCGAGACGCCAGCGGCTCAACTTCCATTTAGCGACCTTTTCGCCCCGGCCTCGATGGCGGTGGGCGTCGGAGTTCGGCCACCTGGTCTGCTTGAGCCCCGCCTATGTGCGTGAGCGCGGCATCGCCGAGCACTCGCGGCTCAACCACCGGCGTCATGCCGCAGTGCCAAGTGGGCGCAGAGGGGATCGAACCCCCGACCACCTCGTTGTAAGCGAGGTGCTCTACCGCTGAGCTATACGCCCTGAACCGGAGCAGAGTACGGGAGCCGGAGAGGGCGCGGGAAATGGGCGCACTGCCACGCGGGCGTGCGTCGGTGACCTCCGAGCTGACCACCGAAGCGCCCGAGCGACCCGCCCCGACCGTTCGCGACCGGCCGAGACGAGGTCTGGGGACGGCACGACCCACGGTTGGGATTGACGATCTCGACCGGGTCGTTGCCGACGTCAGGACGGTTCCCGACCCGGCCTCGTCCAAACCCCGGAGTCGGGGTGAAGAGTCAGCGGGTGGCGTCGGAGAGTGCCGTGCTCAGCCCGGCGAGGTCGAGCCGTGGGCCGTAGCCGGGGGTGCCGGGCTCGATCCGCCAGCTCTCGGCCAGCGGACCGTCGTTGGCGCTGTCGTAGCCGAGCTCGTCGAGCCAGCGACGGACCAGCGCCACCGCGTCCTCGTCGTCGCCGAAGACGGCGAGCGCCCGACGGTCCGGCGTACCGGCCGGAAGACCGTCGGCTTCGAGTTGGGCGGCCTGGATGTGGTTGAACGCCTTGACCACGTGCGACTCGGGCAGGTGCCGTTGCAGAAGCCCTGCTGAGGTGGCGCTGTGGTCGTCGAGCTCGGCGATCTGGCCGTCGCGGCCGGGGTAGTAGTTGTTCGTGTCGACCACGACCTTGCCGGCCAGCGGCTCGACCGGCACCGTGTCGATCGCGTGCAGCGGAATGGTGACGACGACGAGGTCGCCGCGGGTGGCGGCGCCGATCGCGGTGTCGGCACTGGCGCCGTCTCCCAGCTCGGCCACCAGGTCGGTGAGGGTCTCGGGGCCGCGGGAGTTGCTGAGTACGACGTCGTAGCCGGCCGCGAGTGCGAGCTTGGCCACCGCGGTTCCGATGTGACCGGCGCCGATGGTGCCGATGGTCTTGATCTCGTCCATATCCGGGCAACCGCGAGACGCCGGTCGGGATTCCGCACCATCCGGACGGCGTTCCGCTCCGAAGGCCTCCTGACCCGCCTTACTCAGAGGGGCGGTCAGACAAGGGAGCAACCCCGATGAGCGAGACGAGCAGAAGGAAGTTCCTGGCCAGCACGGGGGCCGGCGTGGCCGCCGGCGCCGTGGTCGGGCTCGGCGGAGGCGCGGCGCAGGCCGTGACCACCCGCCGCAAGTACGCCGCAACCGAGGCGGTCGTGGCATATGTGCAGGACCCCGAGGCGAACGTCGTACACCTCATGGTCGGCGACCGCGAGGTGATCGTGGAGGACCACGAACTCGTGGCCCGCATCCTCAACGCGGCAGGAGGTCACTGACGTGTCCTCGCACCGCGAAGCACCCGAGATCAGCAAGGACCCGGTGGCCGACTCGACGGACGTGTACGCGTTCGTCAGCCCGGACCGGCCCGACACGGTCACCCTGATCGCCAACTACATCCCGCTGCAGGCCCCTGACGGCGGGCCGAACTTCTACGAGTTCGGTGACGACGTCCTCTATGAGATTCACATCTCGAACGGCCGGAAGGCCGAGGCGGACATCACCTATCAGTTCGAGTTCCACACCAAGATCCGGAACAAGGACAGCTTCCTCTACAACACCGGCCCGATCACCGACATCCACTCGTCGTCGTGGAACCGCCCGCAGTTCTACTCCGTGACCCGGGTCGAGAACGGTCGCTCCCGGGTGCTCGCCAAGCACCTCGCGTGTCCGCCGGTCAACGTCGGTCCGCGCAGCACGCCCAACTACGGCGCCCTGGCGGCCCAGGCGGTGCACACGATCAAGGGTGGGCGGAAGGTCTTCGCCGGCCAGCGTGCCGACGCCTTCCACGTCGACCTCGGCAGCGTCTTCGACCTCGGGGCGCTCCGGCCGGTCAACCACCTGCACCTCATCTCGATGCCCGACACTGCCGGGGTCAACTCGGTGCAGGGATTCAACGTGCACACGCTCGCGCTCCAGGTGCCCAAGCGAGACCTGACGCGGGACGGCAAGATGCCGTCCGGTGTCGGCTCCGGCAAGTCAGTCGTCGGAGTCTGGGCCACGGCGAGCCGACGCAAGTCGAAGATCTGGGATTCGCGCGCGGGCAAGTACGTCGGCCACGGGCCCTGGAAGCAGGTCTCGCGGCTCGGCAATCCACTGTTCAACGAGGTCATCGTGCCGATGGCCGAGAAGGACCTCTGGAATGCCCGCCCGCCGAGCAAGGACTCCAGGTTCGCCAAGTACGTCGACAAGCCGGAGCTCGCGAAGCTGCTGCCGGTGCTCTACCCGGGCGTCTTCCCCAACCTGGCGGCGTACGGCAAGAAACGAGCCGACCTCAACGCGATCCTGCTCACGGGGATCCCGCGGGGCGTCGTGCCCGGTTTCCAGAACTTCACGGGCCCGGTCGCATCCGACATGCTCCGGCTCAACCTGGCGGTGCCGCCGTCCGCGACCGAGAATCCGCTGGGCCTGGTGGCGGGCGATGCCGCCGGATTCCCCAACG
>DOWL01000056.1:39569-68654 GCA_003519585.1 Nocardioides sp.
CCGCCGGATTCCCCAACGGACGCCGCCTCGGCGACGACGTCGTCACCATCGCCCTGCGTGCCGTGGCCGGTCTGACCCTCCCGCTGGTCGATCCGTCGTTCACACCCGACGGCGCCGCCAGCGCGGTCGCGGACGGTACGACCAACACCAACTCCGCGATCACTGGCACCTTCCCCTACCTCGGCCTTCCCGGGGGCGGCTACCAGACGGTGCCCGGCACCACGGCCGCGTCGTGAGTGGCGCCCATGGTCATGGGGAGGAGAACCCGCACGCCGGCCAGGGCTCGGTGCTGCTCGACATCGGGGGTGACGTCGGCGCCCTGGTCGTGACGATGCCTGCCGAGCTGCTCGGTGAGGAGATCGAGGTGACGACCGGGCAGGAACCGCCCGGCCACCACCGGCCGCACGTGGCCGTCGTACCTCGCCCGGTGCCGGGCAGCCAGGGCCGCTCGGTGCCCTCGCTGGTCTTCCCGGAGCTCGTCGAGGGCAGCTACGCCCTGGTCCCGAAGGGCACCGACGACGTGCGCCTGCGCGTGGATGTACGAGGTGGAGAGGTCACCTCGGCGGACTGGCCCGTCTGAACCGACGGGGATCGGCGGATCCCTAGTCTGCGGGGGTGAGCGCAACCACCCCCGCAGACCGGGACCTGATCGCCGGCGTACGGCGGGCGCTGGCAGCCGCCGGCGACCCGGAGATCGCGGTCAAGCAGCGGGCGTACATGAAGTCCGCACTGCCGTACTACGGCCTTCCCGCGCCGCGGCTCAAGGCCGAACTCAAGCCGCTGCTGCGCGACTGGGCGCCGGCCGACGAGGCCCAATGGGCGGCGACGATCCGGATGCTCTGGGACGAGGCGACTCATCGTGAGGAGTGGTACGCCGCGATCGCGGTGGCCCGGCACCGGCGAGCGCGAGTCTGGCTCGACGAGACCAGCCTGGACCTCTGGGAGCACCTCGTGTCGTCCGGCGCCTGGTGGGACGTGGTCGACGACGTGGCCACGCATCTGGTCGGCGACGTGCTCGCGGCCCACCGCGCAGCTGCCACGCCGGTGGTCCGACTCTGGGCCACCGACGACGACCTGTGGCTGCGGCGTACGGCGGTGATCTGCCAGATCGGTCATCGGGCCGACACCGATCTCGACCTGCTCCGCTACGCGATCGAGGCCAACGTCGACGACCGCTCGTTCTGGCTCCGCAAGGCGATCGGCTGGGCGCTGCGCCAGCACGCCCGCACGGACCCCGACTGGGTCCGCGCCGAGGTCTCCCGGCTGGGGGACCGGCTCTCAGGACTCTCGCGCCGCGAGGCGCTCAAGCAGCTGTGAGGTCGAGTCGGGCGGGAGTTTCGTCGGCCAGCCGATGAAACTCGACCTTGGACGACAAAGCTTCATCGTCCAAGCACGAGTTTTGTCGGTCAGCCGACGAAACTCGCCTCCGACCGGTCAGCAGCCGGGCCCCCAGATGGATAGCCGACGGGTGACGTGGCAGGGTTCCGTCTCGTGGCAGGTTCGGTGGCAGAGCGGCTCGCTGGGCAGCACGTGCTCATGACCGGCGTCACCGGCTTCGTGGGCGAGGCGCTGCTGCACCTGGTGCTGACCGAGGTGCCTGACCTGAAGATGTCGGTGCTGGTGCGGCCCAAGGGCTCGATCACGGGTGCCGACCGCATCGCGAAGCTGCTCGAGAAGCCGATCTTCGCCGAGGCGGTCGAGGCCGCTGGCGGTGTCGAGCCCCTGATGGCGACCCGGGTCGCGGTGGTCGAGGGCGACCTTGCCGACGTACCCGCCCTCCCCACCGACCTCGACGCGGTCGTGCACTGTGCGGGCGACGTGTCCTTCGATCCGCCGGTCGACGAGGGCTTCACCAGCAACGTCGTCGGCACCCGTGACCTGCTGGCCCGGATCGACGAGGCCCGGGCGGAGTCGCGCCGCGACATCCACTACGTCCACATCTCCACGGCGTACGTCGCCGGGCGGCGGCGCGGCAGCATCCCGGAGGCACCGGTCGAGCACGACGTCGACCTCGAGACCGAGCTCGAATGGGGGCTGTCCCAGCGGACGTCGGTCGAGTACCGCTCCCGCAGCGCCTACATCCTCGAGCGCGAACGCAAGAAGGCGGAGAAGGAGCACAGCCGCGCCGGGCTGCTCACCGCCGCGCGGGCCACCGAGGCGGCGCGCCGCAAGTGGGTCAAGGACGAGCTGGTCCGGATCGGCACCGAGCGGGCCCGCAGCCTCGGCTGGACCGACTGCTACACCTTCACCAAGGCGATGGGCGAGCGAGTCGTCGAGCGCTGGGCGGCCCAGCAGAACCGCGCCAGCATCGTCCGACCCAGCATCATCGAATCCGCACTCGAGCGGCCCTACCCCGGCTGGATCGAGGGGTTCAAGATGGCCGAGCCGCTGATCCTGGCCTACGGCCGCGGCGAGCTGCCGGAGTTCCCGGCCGCCCCCGACACCATCGTCGACATCGTGCCGGTCGACCAGGTGGTCTCGGCGATCGTCGCGGTGCTCGCGCACCCGCCGGAGCCCGGCGAGCCGCAGTTCTTCCACGTCTCGAGCGGTGACCGCGCGCCCCTGACGTTCAACGTCCTCTACACCTCGGTCCGCACCTACTTCGACCGGCACCCCTTCATCGCCGGTGATCGGGGCGCGGCTCGGCTCCCCAACTGGCGGTTCCCGGGCGCCCGGTCGGTCGAGCGGCTGCTCTCGACCAGCGAGAAGGCCTGGAAGGTCGCCGACTACGCGATCGGCCATGCGCCACGCAGCGACCGCGCCCGGCTGATGGCCCGCAAGCTGCACCAGCAGGGTCGGAGGCTGGAGTTCCTTCGCCGCTACCTCGACCTCTACATGGAGTACGCCACCGCCGAGCTCCGCTTCTCCGACAAGCGCACGTTGACGCTCTTCGAGTCGCTCTCGCCCGAGGACCGCGCCACCTTCGCCTTCGACACCTCGGTGATCGACTGGCCCCACTACTTCCTCGACGTCCACTGTCCCGCGGTCACCGCGCCCGTACGCCGCCTCGACGAGCTCCGCGCACTGCGCAAGAAGCCAGCGCCCACGACGCTGCGCTCGGTCGGCTCGGCCGGCCCGGGGATCGCCGCCTTCTTCGACATGGACGGCACTCTGCTGTCCTCCAACGTCATCGAGACCTACCTGTGGGTCCGGCTCCGCGAGCTCGACGGCGGTGACCGGCTGGCCGAGCTGGGTCGGATCGCGGCCAAGGTCCCGACCCTGATCCAGGCCGAGCGCCGCTCGCGCAGTGACTTCCTGCGTGGCGTCTACCGTGAGTACGACGGCGCGCGGCTGGCGGACCTCGACGCGGTGGTCGACGAGCACCTGACCAGCCATGTGCTGTCGCGGCTCTCGCCGGACGCCGTACGTCGGATCCGCGAGCACCGCGCGGCCGGACATCGGACGGTGCTCATCACCGGTGCGATCCGGCCGCTCACCCGACCGTTGCTGCCGCTGTTCGACCACATCGAGGCTGCCGACCTGGCCGTCGACGACCGCGGCGTCTGCACCGGCTACCTGGCATCCTCGCCGCTCGTGGGGGAGTCTCGGGCCGCCTGGATGCGCTCCTACGCCGCGGAGCACGGCATCGACCTGCAGGCCTCCTACGCCTACGCCGACAGCCACTCCGACCTGCCGCTGCTCGAGGCCGCCGGCAACCCGGTCGCGGTGCGCCCCGACGTACCCCTCTACCGGCACGCGCGCCGCTCCCACTGGGACGTCGTCGACTGGGCGAGTCCGTCGGGCTCGATCCGCAGCCTCACGCCTGCCGGAGGCTCGAGATGATGCTCGCCCTCGAGATGTTCCGGAGCTTGCCGCGCACGGTCGCCGGCAAGGCGATGGGATCGCGGATGCCCGGCATCCTGTCCGGCTTCGCGGCGCCCCTCCGGCTGGTCACGATCGACCAGCCCAGGGTCGATCGACCCGGCTGGGCGCGGCTGCGGACCAGGCTGTCCGGGATCTGCGGCTCCGACCTGGGCGCGCTCTCCGGGCAGACCTCGCTGTACTTCTCGGCGGTCGTCTCGCTGCCGTTCGTGCCCGGCCACGAGGTGGTCGCCGAACTGCTCGAGGACTGCGACGACCTCACCGCCGGCACCCGCGTGGTGCTCGACCCGGTGCTGACCTGCGCGGCCCGCGGGGTCGAGCCGTGCGAGAACTGCTCCACCGGCCACACCAACCGCTGCTCGCGGATCACCGTCGGTCACCTCGCGCCGGGGCTCCAGACCGGCTTCTGCAAGGACACCGGTGGCGGCTGGGGACAGCAACTCACGGCGCATCGCAGTCAGATGCATGTCGTGCCGGAGGGCTGGTCCGACGAGCAGGCGCTGCTCATGGAGCCGCTGTCGTGCGCGGTGCACACCGCACTGCGTGCGGGGGTCCGGCACAACGACCGGGTGCTGGTCTCCGGAGCCGGGTCGGTCGGGCTGTTCGCGACGCTCGCGCTGCGCCAGCTCACGTCCGCCGGCGAGATCATCGTGGTGGCCAAGCATGCGCACCAGCGCGAACTCGCTCAGGAGTTCGGCGCCACCGAGGTGGTGCAGCCGAGCGAGGTGCTCCGCCGCGTACGCCGCACGACCGGCGCCTTCCAGCTCAAGCCCGAGCTCTCGGCGCCGTTCCTCCTCGGTGGCGTGGACGTCGCCATCGATGCGGTCGGCAGCAAGACCTCGCTCGAGACCGCGCTCAACGCGACCCGGGCCGGCGGCCGGGTGGTGCTGTCCGGGATGCCGGCGGCCGCCGACCTGTCCGCCGCGTGGTTCCGCGAGCTCGAGGTGGTCGGCACCTACGCCTCCTCGCAGAGCGAGACCCTCTCGAACGGCGAGTCCAAGGGTGCCTTCGACCTGGCCGCCGACCTCGCCGTGCTGGAGCCGGTCGTCCAGCTCTCCAAGTCCGTCGCGTCCTACCCGCTGCACCGGTGGCGGGAGGCGCTCGACCATGCCCATGCGGCCGGCCGACTCGGTACGGTCAAGGTGGCGTTCGACCCTCGGTCGACGGGCAGCTCGTCGTGAGGAACGAACGACGAGGGTGGGCCCAGAGAGGTCGAGCAAGCGCGCGACCGAGGAACGAGGTCGCGACCCCGCGTCGAGACCACATGGCAGCTTCGAGGGAGTTTTGATGTCACGCCCAGGATTCGTGCTGGAGGTCGACGACCGGACCCCACCGATGATCGTCCACGAGGGTCTCGGCTTCCGGCTGGAGAGCTTCCCGCTCGGCACCCGCGTGGTCTACCCGCCGGAGTCGCTGCCCGCCGTACCCGACGTGGACGAAGCGATCGACCACGCGCTGCGCAACCCGCTCGACTCCGAGCCGCTGCCGGCGCTGCTCAAGGCCGGGATGCGGCTCACCATCGCCTTCGACGACCTGTCGATCCCGCTGCCCACGATGAAGGCTCCCGACATCCGCGGCCGGATCATCGAGGCCGTCCTCACCATGGCCGCGGAGGCCGGCGTCGACGACGTGAAGCTGATCGCCGCCAACGCGTTGCACCGCCGGATGACCGCGGCCGAGCTCAAGCACATCGTGGGGGAGCGGGTCTTCCGGTCCTTCTACCCACAGGGCGATCTCTACAACTTCGACGCCGAGGACCGCGACGAGCTCGCCCACCTCGGGACCACCGACAAGGGCGAGGACATCGAGATCAGTAAGCGGGCCGCCGAGTCCGACCTGCTGGTCTACGTCAACGTCAACCTCGTGGCGATGGACGGCGGCCACAAGTCCGTCGGGATCGGCCTGGCGTCGTACAAGTCCCTGCGCCACCACCACAACGCCAAGACCATGGTCCACTCGCGCTCGTTCATGGACCACAAGCACTCGGAGATGCACCAGTCGGCCTGGCGGATGGGGCGGATCATCAAGGACACCGTGAAGGTGTTCCAGATCGAGACCACGCTCAACAACGACGTCTTCCCCGCCCCCTACGGCTTCCTGCAGAAGCGCGAGTGGGAGTGGTCGGTCAAGGACCAGGCCTCGATGCTCGCTGTCCGACGCGGCCTCTCGATCGCCCCGCCGAAGCTGAAGCACAAGATGTTCCACGACCTGCGCTCGGTCTACGGGCTCACCGGCGTCAACGCCGGCGAGGTCGAGGCGGTGCACGCGAAGACGCTGGAGAAGGTGCATGCCCAGCACTGCGTCGAGGTGAGCGGCCAGTCCGACGTGCTGGTGATGGGCGTGCCCTACCTCGGCCCCTACAACGTCAACAGCTCGATGAACCCGGTCCTCGCGGCCTGCATGGGGCTCGGCTACTACTTCAACTCCTACCGCGGTCAGCCGGTCGTCCGGAAGGGCGGGGCGGTGATCCTCTACCACCCGCTCAACGAGGGGTTCAACCAGCTGCACCACCCGTCGTACGTCGACTTCTACGAGGAGGTCCTCGCCGAGTCGACCGACCCGGCGGTGGTCGGGGAGAAGTTCGAGCAGCAGTTCGCGCAGGACCCGTGGTACATCCACCTCTACCGCACCTCGCACGCCTACCACGGCGTGCACCCGTTCTACATGTGGTACTGGATCGCCCACGCGCTGGACCACGTCGACGACGTCATCTGGGTCGGCGGCAACCGCAAGGCCGCCTCCCGGATGGGCTTCCGGGCTGCGACGACATTGCAGGACGCGCTGGAGATGGCCTCGGGGACCGTCGGCACCTCGCCGTCGATCACCTACCTGCACAACCCGCCGCACCTGCTCACGGATGTGAGGTGAGCTCGCGGTGAGCTCCTTCCTCAGCGAGGGCGTCTCCGACATCCGGCGTACGGCGCGAGGCTGGCGCTGGGGCCGGCGCTCGCAGGTGCCGCGGTCCGCGGAGCCCTACGTCCTCCCCGCCCAGCAGACCGTCTTCCCCTCCGACTGGTCCCGCAAGCGCCCGGCGATCGTGGTCCGCGAGGTGGCGCAGAAGGGTGGCCTGGAGCCGCTGTTCCGGTCGCAGGTCCGCACCAAGGTCGAGGGGCTCGACGTGCTCGACCGGATCGAGGGGCCGGTGATCTTCGCGGCCAACCACGCCTCGCACCTCGACACCCCGCTCGTGCTCCTGTCGCTGCCCGACGAGTGGCGGCGTCGTACGGCGGTCGCGGCGGCGGCCGACTACTTCTTCGACACCTGGTGGCGGGCGGTCGGCTCGTCCCTGATCTTCAACACCTTCCCCATCGACCGCCGCGGCGGCTCGATGGCGACCACCCCGGGCGAGGTGCTGGCCGACGGCTGGTCGCTGGTGATCTTCCCCGAGGGCACCCGGTCCAAGGACGGCTGGGTCGGCACCTTCCGGATGGGTGCGGCGTTCCTGGCCCACGAGTACGGCGTACCGGTCGTCCCGGTCGCCCACCGCGGCACCTTCGCGGCGATGCCGCGCGGCCAGGGCTGGCCCTCGCCGGGCCGCCGCCAGCTCACGATCCGGTTCGGCGAGCCGCTGCGACCCCATGAGGGCGAGTCGGTCCGCGAGTTCGCGCCGCGGATCAAGACCGCAGTCGCCACCTTGCTCGACGAGGACAGCACGACCTGGTGGGACGCCCGGCGACGGTTCGCGGCCGGCGAGACCCCCGACCCTTCGGGCCCGAAGGTGGCCCAGTGGCGTCGGGTCTGGGAGCAGTCGGAGTCTCCGGTCGCCGACGGTCCGGGGCGGCGGTTGCGCGCCTGGGGGCGCCCCACCCGCTGAGCGCGCGGACGGCGCGTTGCGGAACGTGCGCGCAGCTCCTATCCGAGTTCCCTGTGAGTCGATCTGGGATCCCGTCGGCTACCTAGGCTGCGGACGTGATCAAGTCGCGCATGACCGTGGTGTTGGCGATCTTCGCGATCCTGGCGGTCGGTGTGGCGACGTTCGCCTCGTGGGCCCTGCTCGACGATGGGGACGCCGACGCTGAGGACGCACGTCCCGCCTCGGCGAGCGGCGCGGCACAGGGGCCGACCAGCTCCGGCGGATGCTCGGGACCTCTGGTGTCGTACTGGGTCCAGGTGAAGAGGTCCGCGGTTGCCGGTCAACTCGATGTCAGCGCCTCGGTCTACACCAGTGAGCAGAACAGCAACTGGTCGTGGTCCATCGCCGACGACGGCAAGACGGTCGCGAGCGGGACCGCCACCGCTTCGAGCATCAACGGTGGGCCGATGTCGCAAGCAGATGTCGCGCAGTCGATCACGGACCAGGACGGGACCAACATCACCTTCAACGCCAGCAACGGCAAGGTCTCGTGCACCGGCAAGGTCTCACTCTGAGCGTGCGCGCACGCCTTATCTGTTCCCTGTGAGTCGATCTGAGTTCCCTGGCAGTCGATCGAGGCTCCTCGTCGCTACCTAGGCTGCGGATGTGATCAAGTCGCGCCTGACCGTGGTGTTGGCGACCTTTGCGGTCCTTGCAGTCATCGTGGTGGCGTTCGCCTCGTGGGCCCTGCTCGACGATGGGGACGCCGACGCTGAGGACGCACCTGCCGCCGCGGCGGCAAGCAGCGCGGAGCTAGGGCCGACCAGCTCCGGCCTCTGCTCGACACCTGAGGTGTCGTATCGGGTCAATGTGAACAGCCTCGTGCCCGGCAGGGTCACTATCAGCGCCTCGGTCTACACCACAATGCGGGGCAGCAACTGGTCGTGGTCCATCGTGGAGGACGGCGTGAGCCTCGGCAGCGGGACCACCACCGCCATGAACGTCACTGGAGGGCCGACGTCGGAAGCGGATGTCGTGCTGCGGACCGAGGAGCACGACGGCACCAACATCACCTTCAACGCCACCTACGACGCCATCGACCGCAAGATCTCGTGCACCGGCGCGGTCAGCTTCACCCCCGACGCTTAGCCTGGATCCAGGCTTAGCGGGAGACTCTCGATGAGAACCCTCTCTTGGGATAGTCCCTGACGTTTGTGTTGGCCCGTCCGCGTGTCGGAGTCGAGAACGTCAGGGACTATCGCGAGCCCGTGTCAGCTGTTGAACCGGTAGCCCATGCCGCGCACGGTGGCGATGGACGAGGCGCCGAACTTCTTGCGCAAGTAGCCGATGTAGACGTCGACGACGTTCGATCCGGGGTCGAAGTCGAAGCCCCACACCTGGTCGAGGAGCTGCTCGCGGGAGAGCACCTGACCGGCGTTGACCATGAGTGTCTCGGCGAGTGAGAACTCGCGCGCGGAGAGTTCGAGCTCGCGCTCACCGACCGTGGCGCGCCGGGTGCGTACGTCGAGTCGTACGCCGCCCGCCTCGAGCACGTCGTCGCGGGTGGGGCCGCCGTCGGGAGTCGAACGCAGCCGCAGCCGGATCCGGGCCAGGAGCTCGGCGAAGCGGAACGGCTTGGGCATGTAGTCGTCCGCTCCGCCCTCGAGCGCGGAGACCGTGTCGGTGACCGAGTCGCGGGCGGTCAGCACGATGACCGGGAGTCGCGAACCTTGGGCGCGCAGCAGGTCGAGCACCTCGAAGCCGTCCATGCTCGGCAGGCCGATGTCGAGGACCATCAGATCGAAGTCGCCACTGAGGGCGTGGTCGAGGCCGACCCGCCCGTCGGCGACGGCGGTGGTGCGGTGCCCGTCAGCGGTCAGCCCCTTGGCGACGAACGAAGCGATGCGCTCCTCGTCCTCCACGATCAGGATGCGGGCCACAGACTGAACTCCTCGTCCTCGTCCTGGGTTTCGTCCTCACTACGATCTGCGTGCCTTGGCGGTTCAACGTCCGGCGGTCCGCCCGCCGACACCGGCAGCGTGATCACGAATCGGGCGCCGTGTGGTTGCTCGTCCTCGAGCGACACCGTGCCGCCGTGGGCCCGCGCGATCGCGCGCACGATCGAGAGACCGAGCCCGAAGCCTTCGTCGCCGTCGGGCACCGCACTGCGCCCGAACCGCTCGAAGATCTGCTCGCGGTCCTCGGGACTCACGCCCGGCCCGGTGTCGCGCACCCAGAGCCGCGCCCACGCGCCGTCGTACGCCGAACCGAGGGCGATCTGGTCGCCGGCGCCCGTGTGCTTGACGGCGTTGTCGCAGAGCTGCAGCAACGCCTGGGTGAGCCGCTGCTCGTCGACCGGGACGGTGACACTCGCGGTCTCGTCGAGGGTCCAGGTGCGGTCGCCGAGCCCGCGCGCCTTGGCCAGCGTGTCCACCGTGAGACCGGTCAGGTCCACCGGCCGTGGCGTGACGAAGTCGGGCCGGTCGCTCTTGGCCAGCAGGATCAGCTCGCCGACCAGGCGGGACATCCGATCCACCTCGTCGAGGAGCAGCTCGCGGGTCTCCGCGATCTCCTGCGGGTCGCCGACGTCGAGGAGTTCGAGGTGGCCGCGCAGCACCGTGAGGGGGGTCTTGAGTTCGTGGCCGGCGTCGTCGAGGAACTGGCGCTGGCCCACGAACGCCTTCTCGAGCCGGTCCAGCATCCGGTTGAAGGTGCGGGTCAGCGCGGTGATGTCGTCGTTGCCGACCTCGGGAAGTCGCTGCGAGAGGTCGGTGTCGGTGATCTCGTCGGCGGTCTCGCGCAGCGTCCGCAGCGGCGCGAGGAGCCGGCCCGACTGTGCGGCCGCGAAGCCGGTGATCACCACGAGGGAGAGGAGCGCCACGACGACGTAGGTCCGCATGGTGTCGATGAGTCCGGAGCGGGCGTCGCCGTAGTACGTCACGACCACGAGGGCGCCGGTCTCCCCGGCTCGCTCGACGGTCTGTGCGTTGAGGATCAGGTCGTCCTCGGGGTCCTCGACCCGAGTCGTGCCGTTGTCATCGACGATGGTGGCGGCCGCCTCCTCGAAGGCGGCCTTGTCGTCACCGGTGTATCCGCCGCTCGAAACCTCCTGGGGACGGCCGTCGTACCACGTGACGAGCGCTTCGTTCTCGTCCGGCACCTGGGAGCGCATGAAGGCGTCGAGCAGTTCGCCGATGGTGGCGTACGACGCGCCCTCGGTCTCCTGGAACTTCGCGAACTCCTCGAACTGCTGGTCGACGCGTTGGGCGATCTCCTGGTCGATGCGCTGAGACTCGATGACGTAGACGATGACCCCGGCGCTGGTGAGCGCGAGCAGGGTCAGGGCCGCCACGGCCGCGGTGATGCGGACGCGGACCGAGACGCCCGACCGTTCGGGCCGGGCGCCGTTGGTCTGGTGGGGGTCAGTCGTCGTCGCCACCGTGGCCGCTCGAGTCGTCACTGCCGCCGCTCGAGCCCGAGCCTCCGTGGCCGCTGCCGGAGCCGCTGGAGCCCGGGCCGGAGTTGTCGTCACCGTGGTCGTCACCGTGCCCGCCGCCGTGGTCGTCCCAGTCGTCCGGGCTCGGGGTCACCTCGTCGATGTCGTCGTCTCCGCGACCGCCGTGCCCGGAGTCGTCATCGCGGCCGCCGTGGTGACCAGAGTCGTCCGAGGCGTTGCTGGACGGCCTGGGTGACTGGCTGGACGACTGGCCGGATGACTGGCTCGGCGACTGGCTCGATGAATGGCTGGGCGACGCGCTCGGCCGCGGTGTACCGCTCGGCGTCGAGCTGGGTGTCGGGTCACCCGACGGCGTGCCGCTCTGGTCGTCGATGATGATCGTCTGGCGGGGCGTAGGGTCGTCGGCCGCGTTCGCGACGAGGGTGCCCGTCACGAATGCTCCCAGCGGGAGCATCAGGGCGAGGGCGGCGAAGACCTTCCAGAAGCTGCGCATGACTCCACGATCATCCCTCAAGGTGGGCTGCCGGTGAGAGGGTGATGAGAGGGTTCTCATCCGACCCGCAGCACTAAGGTGGGACGGCAGATCCGACCGCGTCCCGAGGAGGCCGTCCGTGCTCGTCCCGTTCAGTGTCGCCGACTTCATCGACCGGGCCGTGCAGGTGTACGGCGAGCGCGTGGGCGTGGTCGACGAGCCCGACCAGCCGGCGCCCACCCTGGGTGACCTCACCTATGCCCAGCTCGGTGCGTTGGCCCGCCGCCAGGCTGCGCACCTCGACGAGCTCGGCGTCGGCCCGGGCGACCGGGTCGCCGTGGTGAGCCACAACAGCGCTCGACTGCTGACGTCGTTCTTCGGCGTCTCCGGCTACGGCCGGGTGCTGGTCCCGGTGAACTTCCGGCTGCGTCCCGACGAGGTGCGCTACATCGTCGAGCATTCCGGCGCCCGGGTGCTCTACGTCGACCCCGAGCTCGACGAGTCGCTCAGGGACGTCGATGCGGAGTTCCGCTACGTCCTGGGTAACGACGAGGAGCTGTACGAGCCGGAGGGAGCCGTCCCGATGCCGTGGGAGCCCGACGAATCGGCCACGGCGACCATTAACTACACCTCCGGCACCACCGCTCGACCCAAGGGCGTCCAGATCACCCACCGCAACATCTGGACCAACGCGGTGACCTTCGCGCTGCACGCCGGCGTGACCGATCGTGACGTCTATCTGCACACGCTGCCGATGTTCCACGCCAACGGGTGGGGGATGCCGTTCGCGATGACCGGGCTGGGCGTCAAGCACATCGTCCTGCGCAAGGTCGACGGCGCGGAGATCCTGCGCCGGGTCGAGCGGCACGGAGTCACGGTCATGTGTGCAGCGCCCGCCGTGGCGGCCGCCGTACTCGAGGCCGCGCAGAGCTGGGAGGGCGAGATCCCCGGCCGTGATCGGGTGCGGATCATCATGGCCGGCGCCCCGCCGCCGACCAAGACCGTGGTGCGGGTCGAGGAGGAGCTCGGCTGGGAGTTCATCCAGATCTACGGGCTCACCGAGACCTCGCCGCTGCTCACGGTCAACCGCACCCGCGCGGAGTGGGACGACCTCTCTGCCGAGGAGCGTGCCCACAAGCTGACCCGCGCGGGCGCGCCCGCGATCGGGGTGACCCTCAAGATCGACGCCCCGTCCGAGGAGGAGGGCGAGCACGCGACCGGTGAGGTGCTGGCCCGCTCCAACGTGGTCCTGGAGGGCTACTGGGAGCAGCCCGAGGAGTCCGAGCGCGCGCTGAAGGACGGGTGGTTCCACACCGGCGACGGAGGCGTGCTCGGCGCGGACGGCTACCTGTCGATCGCGGACCGCAAGAAGGACGTGATCATCACCGGCGGCGAGAACGTCTCCTCCATCGAGGTCGAGGACGTGATCTTCAGCCACCCGGCGGTCGCCGAGGTCGCTGTGATCGGCGTACCCGATGAGAAGTGGGGCGAGACGATCAAGGCCCTGGTGGTCCTCGAGGCCGGCCAGGAGGTCTCCGAGGCCGACCTGATCCGCTGGTGCAAGGACAAGGCCGCGGGCTACAAGGCACCCACTTCGGTGGAGTTCCGGGACGAACTCGCCCGGACCGCGACCGGCAAGCTGCAGAAGTTCAAACTCCGCGCGCCGTACTGGGAAGGCCGCGAACGCCAGGTCAACTGAGCTCTATCCACAGGGCTGCACATGGACGCTGCATTGTCCATGGCCGACGCGTAGCGTCATCTGCATGACGACAGTCCGCAAGAGCGTCCCTCCATCTCAGGTCGAGCAGGACGGCGTCAGCGCACCGGTCGCGTTGGATCGGCAAGCGCTCGAGCAGCAAGTCGCCGAGCGGGAACTGGAGGCCGGCTATGCCGCCCTTGCGCTCACGATCTCTGAAGAGGAGCGGGCCACGGTGGACGCGTATTCGAAGGACTCGTTGGAGCGGCTGATGGACCTGCCGTACGACGAGCAGTGACTCATGCGCGCAGCGATCACGGATAGAAGGTGCCTCCTAAGCCTGCGTTGAGGTCCGCACCAACGTCTAAGGTCTCGGCGTGGTCATCCTGAGCGACGTCGTCGAGCTGCTGCACGGCTGGTACCCACCCGCGACGGCGGACTCCTGGGACGCGGTGGGGCTGGTGGCCGGCGATCCGGACCAGGAGGTCACCAAGGTCCTGTTCGCAGTCGACCCGGTGCTGCCGGTGGCGCAGGAGGCGGCCGAGTGGGGAGCGCAGCTGCTCGTCGTGCACCACCCGCTGTTCCTCAAGGGCGTGCACGGCGTGGCTCGGACTACGCCGAAGGGGCGCACGCTGGGGGTGCTTCAGGATGCCGGATGTGCGCTACTGACCGCACACACCAACGCCGACCAGGCGGTCGGCGGAGTGTCCGAGGCGATGGCGCGGGCGCTCGGGCTCGACGGACTGCGCCCCATCACAGCGCACAGCACCCAACGGCTCGACAAGCTGACGACCTACGTCCCCGTGGCCGATGCCGACGCCGTCCGCGCGGCGCTGTCGCGGGCGGGTGCTGGCGTGATCGGTGACTACGACAGCGCGTCGTTCTCGACGCCGGGGGAGGGGCGGTTCCGTCCGCTGGAGGGAGCCAACCCGACGATCGGTGCCGTGGGCAGCCTCGAAGTCGTCGACGAGGTACGGATCGAATGCGTCCTCGTGCGCGCCGCGCGCACCAGAGTGGTGAGGGCGCTGCTCGCGGCCCACCCCTACGAAGAGCCGGCGTACGACGTAGTGGAGCTGGCCGACCCCGGGGTGGCCGAGACCGGGTCGGGTCGGATCGGGACCCTCCCGGAGACCACGCTCGCCGCCTTCGCCCAGCGGGTCGCCGACGCGCTGCCTCCGACCGCGGGCGGGGTCCGGGTGGCCGGCGACCCGGACCGCGTCGTACGCACGGTGGCCGTCTGCGGCGGAGCCGGTGACTTCCTCCTCGACGACGTACGCCGTAGCGGCGTCGACGTCTATGTCACCAGCGACTTGCGGCACCACCCGGCCGGGGAGTTCCTCGAGCACGGCGGTCCGGCGCTCGTCGACGTCGCGCACTGGGCCGCCGAGTGGACCTGGCTGCCGGTGGTGGCGGAGTGGGTGCGGACTGCGCTGGCCGGTACGGTGGAGACCCGGGTCAGCACGATCTGCACCGACCCATGGACAGCAACACGCACAGGAGAAGAGCGCTGAAAGCCGATCCCGCCGCCCAGCTCGCCCTGCTGGACCTCCAGGAGCTCGACTCGCGCGCCGACCAGTTGCGCCATCAGCGCGAAACCCTGCCCGAGCTGGCCGAGATCTCCACACTCACCAGCACCCGCACCGACCTCGACGGTAAGCGACGCGATGCGCAGATCGCCGTCGACGACCTCACCGCCGAGCAGGCCAAGGTCGATGCGGATGTCGAGCAGGTGAAGGCGCGGCGCAAGCGCGACCAGGACCGGATGGACCAGGGGCTGATCGCGAACCCCAAGGATCTCGAACGGATGCAGGGCGAGCTCGAGTCCCTGCAACGTCGGATCACCAGCTTGGAGGACGACGAGCTCGAGGTGATGGCCCGGCTGGAGGACGCTCAGCAGGAGCTCGACGGGCTCACCGGCCAGGTGGCCGAGACCGACGATCGACTGGCTGCGCTCACGGCGACCGCCGACGGCAAGACCGCCGAGCTCGGAGCTCAGCTCGACGAGACGCTGACCCAGCGCGGTCCGGCCGTGGAGGCGATCCCCGACGACTTGCTGGCGCTGTACGAGCGGCTGCGGAGCTCCAAGAACGGCGTCGCCGTCGGCGCCCTGCGCGCCCGTGAGTGCGGTGGCTGCCGGCTCTCGCTCGACCCTTCCGAGTTGGCCTCGATCCGCGCCGCTGCGCCCGACGAGGTGATTCGGCACGAGGAGTGCCAGCGGATCCTGGTGCGCACGCCCGAGTCCGGACTGTGACTCCGGCGTGAGCGGACCGTCCTCGGTCATCATCGAGGCCGACGGCGGCTCCCGAGGCAACCCCGGGCCGGCGGCGTACGGCGCGGTGTTGCGCGACGCGGACACGGGTGCGGTGATCGCCGAGGATGGCACCACGATCGGAGTCGCGACCAACAACGTCGCCGAATACTCCGGCCTGATCGCCGGACTGCGACTGGCCGAGGAGTTCGCACCCGAGGCCGACATCGAGGTCCGGATGGACTCCAAGCTCGTCGTCGAGCAGATGTCGGGCCGCTGGAAGATCAAGCACCCCGACATGCGCCCGCTGGCGACCGAGGCCAACCGGTTGGCGCCGTTCGGCACGACCTACACCTGGGTGCCGCGCGAGCGCAACAAGCACGCCGACCGGCTGGCCAACGAGGCGCTGGACGGCAAGCGGAGCGGGGTGACCGCGGCGGTGGCGGCACTGGTCGACGAACCCGAGCCCCAGACCGCGCAGGAGGAGGTCGTGCCTCCGGCGCTGCCGACCAGCAGCTGGGGTCCGCCCGGGCCGGCGACCACCCTGGTCCTGATCCGACATGGCGAGACCCCGCACACCGCCGCCAAGCGGTTCTCCGGCGGGCTGCGCAGCAGCAACCCCGGACTGAGCGACGAAGGCCGCGCGCAGGTCCGCAGCACCGCCGAGTGGCTCGCGCCGATCGCCGAGGGCGTGTCGGCCGTCGTCTCCTCACCGGTCCGCCGGACGCTGGAGTCGGCCGAGATCCTGAGCGAGCGGCTCGGCCACCCGGTCGAGGTCGAGCCCGGCTTCGCCGAGATGGAGTTCGGCCGCTGGGACGGGCTGACCCTGGCCGAGGTCACCGAGCGGGACCGGGCCGGCCTCGAGGCGTGGCGTGGCTCGCTGGACGTCGCACCACCGGACGGCGAGTCGTTCCGGGCGGTCGAGCAGCGGGTGCTGGCCGGGCTCGACCGACTGCTCGAGACCCACGCCGGGAAGACGGTCGTCGTGGTCAGCCACGTCACGCCGATCAAGACACTCGTGGCCAGGGCGCTCACCGCACCACTCGACGCGGTGTTCCGGATGCAGCTCAGCCCGGCCTCCGTGACCGTGCTCTCGTTCTTCCCGGAGGTCGACGGCACGAGCCACGCCTCGATGCGGCTCTACAACGCGCGGCCGCCCGGCGACGACGCGTTCTCACCGGCCGCATCCGCCTGGTGACCGTCCCGTCCGAGCGGGTCCTCGACCTGTTCGCGGTCCCGGGTGCGACGACGCCCCTCGGGAGCGGTGTCGTGGCCGGTGACCTGCTGCTCGTCCCGGGTCGCGACCCGGTCGTGCACGACTGGCTGAGTCCGCTGCTGGCCCGGCTCGCCGTCACCATGGACAGCCGTCCGGCCCGTCGGCCACTGGACCTGCGGCTCGCCGTACCGGTCCCGGCCCGCGACGGCTCCTGGGTGGTCGACGGCTGGGCGGCCAGCCGCCACGAGCCCGGCACGGTCGCCACCCGCGATCTCGACGTCACGCTGGCGGCCGGTCGGGTGCTGCATGCCGAGCTCGCCTCGTGGGTGCCGACCCGTCCGGCGCAGCTTGCTGGCGACGAGGGCCAGTTGGTGCATACGGAGCTGTTCGGCAACGTGCTCCTCGACGGGTACGGCGCTCCGGTGGTGGTCGACGTACGCCCGGCGTGGCTGCCCGTCCAGGTCGCCGAGGGTCTCTGCGTGCTCGATGCCGTCGCGGCAGGTGAGGCTCCGGATTCGGTCCTGGCGCGATGGGACGTCGACGCCGCTCGCGACTACCGCCGCGTCAATCCCCGCTGAGCTCGCGCTTGCGCCGCTTGCCCTCGTGCATCGCGACCACGCGGGCGATCGGGATCTCGTGGCCCTCGGCGACCAGTTCGTCCGGCAGCCGTTGGGGCGAGCTCATCGCCTCGCTCCACGGGTCGCCGGTCAGCCGCTCGACCGCGGTGAGCACCGTGAAGTCACTGGGGCGCACCTCCTCGATCGTGTCCCAGGTCAGCGGGAACGAGACCGGCAGCCCCGGGCGGACTCGGGGGCTGTACGCCGCGACGACAGTGGCGCCGCCGGCCCGGGTCGAGTCCACGAACACCCTGCCGCCCCGCTGGTCGCGGACGAACTCCGTCGTGGCGACCGACGGGTCCAGCCGTGCGGCGCGAGCTGCCAACGCCCGGGTGGCGGCCGCGACGTCGGGGATCTCGGCGTCCGCGGTGAGAGGGACGAAGACGTGGACGCCCTTGGCGCCGCTGGTCTTGACGCCACCGGCGAGCCCGGTGTCCGCCAGCGCCTGGCGTACGAGGAGGGCGGCGGCGACCGCCATCGAGAATCCGTCGGCCGGCGGGATGTCGTCGGGTGGGTCGAGATCGAGGATCAGGTGGGTCTGGTGGTGACTCTCGACCGGCATCAGCGCCGGGTGATATTCGACCGCGCGCTGGTTGGCGAGCCAGACCAGGGTCCGCCGGTCGTCGCAGACGGGATAGCGCACCTCCCGCTTGGAGGCGTTGGCCCACACGGTGGTCGAGCGGATCCAGTCGGGCGCGTACTTCGGGAGGTTCTTCTGCATGAACGCCGCCTGGCCGAGCCGGGCCCGCACGACCGACAGAGCACGGTCCCGCAGCTCGGGCAGGATCCGCTCGTGCACGGCGTCGAGGTAGCGCACCAGGTCGCCCTTGGTGACCCCCGCGTCGTCGAAGACCGGCTGGTCGAGGTGCGAGAGCTCGACGCCGGCCAAGGTCTCCTTGGCCATGGTTCCAGTCTGCCCGCTTACAGCTCGGTGACCACCACGTCGAGCTTGCCGCCCTCCTGCTCGACGGTCCACCCGAGGTCTCGCAAGCACTCGGCGAGCCGGGCAGGCGTCCGCGGGTTGGCGCCGTCCTCCAGCAGCGCGCGCACGATGCGCCCCTTGGTGGCCTTGTTGAAGTGGCTCACGACCTGGCGATTCCCGGCCACCTCGTGGAGGACGCGCACCGTGGCGACCCTCGACAGCGCTGCGGGGCGCCAGAACGCGGCGTACATCCCGCTGCGCAGATCGACGAGCAGACCGTCGCCGACCAGCTCGGTCACCACCGGGCCGAGGGCCTCGCGCCAGACACCGGCCACGGTGCCGAGTCCGGGCAGCACCGCGTCACCGGAGAGCCGGTACGCCGGGATCCGGTCGGTCGGCGACACCAACCCGAAGAGGCTGGAGGTCACCCGCACCCGCGCGGTGGCCCGTCGGCGCGCGGCAGCCGAGAGCGAACCGAGCCCGAGCGCGTCGTACAGCACGCCGCTGTAGACGGCGTCGGCACGGGCGGTCGGGGCCGTGCGCAGCGAGGCGTTCAACCCGACGAGGTCGAGCTGCGTCTTGGGTATCGCCAGTACGGCGGCCGCCCGGGCCGGGTCGTCGGCACAGAGGGAGACCAGCGTGTCGAGGACGCGTTCGCGCACCGGCGTCAGCGACGGCGCGGTCAGCGTCTCCAGGGCGAGCGGCTTGCCGCGCCGCGGGGCGGACTTGCCCTCACTCGGGGGCAGCAGGATGAGCACAGGCGAGAACCCTACGTCGAGCGGCACATAGGGTTGCAGCCATGTCCAGCAGCCGTGTGGTCCGGGTCCATCGGGGAGCGGACGGTGCCACACCTCAGGCGCTCCGCGAGGGCATCGCCGAGATCCAGCGCGAGCTCGAGGTCACTCCCGACTTCCCCGCAGACGTCGAGGCGGCCGCCGAGCGGGCGGTCGCGAACCCCCGGCTGCCCGATCTCGACCGCACCGATCTGCCGTTCGTCACCATCGACCCCGCGGGGTCGACGGACCTCGACCAGGCACTCCACCTCGCCCGCACCGATGCGGGCGGTTACGTCCTGCACTACGCGATCGCGGATCTGGCGGCGTTCATCACCCCCGGAGATGCGGTCGATCTCGAGGCCCATCGCCGGGGGCAGACGCTGTACGGCGCCGACAGCAGGATCCCGCTGCACCCGACGGTGATCTCCGAGGGCGGTGGCTCGCTGCTGCCCGACCAACTGCGCCCGGCGCTGCTGTGGAGCATCACCATGGACGGCGAAGGGGCCCGGACCGACGCCCACGTCGAACGGGCCATGGTCCGCAGTCGTGCCCAGCTCGACTACACCGGTGCCCAGCGGCAGATCGACGACGGCACGGCCGACGAGTCGCTGTTGCTGCTCAAGGAGGTCGGCGAGCTCCGCCTCAAGCGCGAGCAGGCGCGCGGAGGGGTGTCCCTGCCCCTGCCCGAGCAGGAGATAGACACCTCCGGCGAGGAGTGGCAGCTGACCTATCGCCAACTGCTGCCGGTCGAGGAGTGGAACGCACAGCTGTCACTGCTCACCGGCTTCGCGGCGGCCTCGATCATGATGGACGCGCGCGTCGGGTTCCTCCGCACTCTGCCGCCTCCCGATCGGCGTGACATCCAGCGGCTGCATCGCACCGCCCATGCCCACGGGATCGACTGGCCGACCGAGCTGCCGTACCCCGACTTCATCCGCACCCTCGACCCGGCCAAGCCACAGCACGCCGCGATGATCACGGCCTGCACCAGGGTGCTGCGCGGGAGCGGGTACGTCGCCTTCGACGGCGAGACGCCGGCTCAGCCGATGCACAGCGCTCTCAATGCGGAGTACGCCCACGTCACGGCACCGCTGCGCAGGCTCGGCGATCGTTATGCGTCGGAGGTCTGTGTCGCGCTCTGCGCCGGCGTCGAGGTCCCTGCGTGGGTGCGCTCCGGCCTCACCGGCCTGGCCCGCGAGATGCAGGTGTCGTCCCAGCGCGCGAGTCGCTACGAGCGGCTGGTGCTCGACCTCGTCGAGGCCGGCCTTCTCCAGCACCGCGTCGGCGAGAGCTTCGCCGGTGTGATCGTCGAGGTGGCGGAGAAGGATCCGACCCGCGGGATCGTCACGGTCGCCGAACCGGCAGTCGAGGCGCCCGTCGTCGCCGCGTCGGAGCTGCCTCTCGGCACCGATGTCCGGGTCCGGCTCACCACCGCCGACCCGAGTCAGCGCAAGGTGGAGTTCACGCTCGAGTGACGAAGTCCTGGAGGGTGCCGTCGGGCGCCTCCCACGCTCGACGGAACGCCGGGTGCAGCGACAGCCTGCCGACGTCGTCGACGTCGGCCCACAGGTGCGCGTCCGACTCGGAGAGGTGGGCGAGGTGAACCGGTCCGGACGGCACCGCGAGGACGGTTTCGTAGGACCAGCCACCGCAGGTCGCGACGTACGACGAGCGCACCTCGACCTCCCGGCCCCTGATCGACATCTCCTCGGCGGCCTCGCGCAGCGCCGCGTCGACCGCCGACTCGCCGCGCTCGCGGGCACCGCCGGGTATCGACCAGGTGCCGCCCTGGTGCGCCCACTTCGCACGCAGCTGCAGGAGCACGCGTCCGCTTTCGGCCAGCAGCAGTCCGGCCGCGCCGCGACGTCCCCAGTGCGCGTGGCCGAGCGTGCAGGTGGCCCAGGTCATGGAGCCATTGAAGCGGACGGGTGGTGCCCCCAGCCTAGAATCGCGGCCCGTGAGCGGTGAGACGGCGGACGTGATCGTGGTCGGTGCTGGGCTGGCCGGCCTGGTGGCCGCGGCAGAGGCGGCCGACGCGGGTCGGTCGGTCCTGCTGCTCGACCAGGAGGGGGAGCAGAGCCTCGGCGGCCAGGCGTTCTGGAGTCTCGGCGGGCTGTTCTTCGTCGACAGCCCGGAGCAGCGCCGGATGGGCATCAAGGACTCTCACGAGCTTGCCCTGCAGGACTGGATGGGCAGCGCCCAGTTCGATCGCGACGAGGACCACTGGCCGCGGGCCTGGGCCGAGGCATACGTCGACTTCGCGGCCGGCGAGAAGCGGTCCTGGCTGCGAGCCATGGGCCACCGGGTCTTCCCGGTGGTCGGGTGGGCGGAGCGGGGCGATGGTCGGGCGGCCGGACACGGCAACTCGGTGCCGCGGTTCCACATCACGTGGGGGACCGGGCCGGGTGTGGTCGAGCCGTTCGAGAGGCGCGTCCAGGAGCACGTCGGCGGCGACCGGATCGCGCTGCGGTTCCGGCACCGGGTCGATGACCTGATCGTCGAGGGCGGCACCGTGACCGGTGTCCGGGGCCGGACCCTGCGGCGAGACGCCGCCGCCCGGGGCCGGCCGACCAACCGCGAGGAGGTCGCGGACTTCGAACTCCGCGCCCAGGCCGTGATCGTCACCAGCGGCGGCATCGGCGGCAACCACGACCTGGTCCGCCGAGCCTGGCCGGAGCGGCTCGGGACGCCGCCGCGCACGATGGTGGCCGGCGTACCCGCGCACGTCGACGGCCGGATGCTCGAGATCAGCCAGGCGGCCGGCGCCCACCTGATCAACCCGGACCGGATGTGGCACTACGTCGAGGGGCTGCGCAACTGGGACCCGATCTGGGACAACCATGGCATCCGGATCCTCCCCGGACCCTCCTCGCTCTGGCTCGACGCGGCCGGCAACCGGCTCCCGGCGCCGTACTTCCCCGGGTTCGACACCCTCGGCACCCTGCGTCATCTCCGTCAGACCGGCTGGGACTACTCGTGGTTCGTGCTGACCCAGAAGATCATCGAGAAGGAGTTCGCGCTCTCCGGCTCCGAGCAGAACCCCGATCTCACCGGTCGCGACGTCCGCCTGCTGCTCAAGCGTGCGGTCGGCAAGGGTGCACCGGGGCCGGTCGAGGCGTTCAAGCAGCACGGCGCGGACTTCGTGGTCGCCGAGACTCTCCCGGAGCTGGTTGCGGGGATGAACGCCATCGCGGACGACGACGCGCCCCGGCTCCTCGAGCCCACCCTGCGTGCACTGATCGAGGCGCGCGACCGGGAGATCGACAATCCGTACTCCAAGGACGCCCAGGTCACGGCCATCCGGGGTGCCCGCGGCTACCGCGGCGACAAGCTGATCCGGGTCGCATCGCCGCACAAGATCCTCGACCACCAGGCCGGCCCGCTCATCGCGGTCCGGCTCAACATCCTCTCCCGCAAGACCCTCGGCGGGCTGGAGACCGACCTGTCGGGTCGGTGTCTGCGCGCCGGGGATGGAGCTGGTGGCGGCCCGGGCAGTGGGCAGCCGATCCCGGGCCTGTACGCCGCGGGTGAGGTCAACGGCTTCGGTGGCGGCGGGATGATGGGCTACAACGCGCTCGAGGGAACCTTCCTCGGCGGCTGCCTGTTCTCTGGGCGGATCGCCGGACGAGCCGCCGCTGCGGCGCTGGGCTGATTCTGCGCGGGCGCGGGCTCGGGATAGTCCCTGACAGATGCGCCCGGGACTCGCTGGTTGGATCGCAGAAAGGTCAGGGACTATCCCAACCCGGCGTCACCAGGCCTGCTCGGAGAAGCGTGGCGAGAGGGCATAGCGCAGCAGCACCACGTCGCCGATCTGGGTGGTCGACACCAGCCGGGCCCGGCGCGCACCGGAGAACGGGAACCGGCCAGCGCCCACGAACCTCGTGGCGTCGGGGTGCCCGACGAAGAGCGGGGCGATCACCAGCTGCAGTTCGTCGGCGAGCCCCTCGCTGAGGAACTGCGTGTGCACCTCGCCACCGCCTTCGACCATCAGCCGCCGGATGCCCCGCGCGTGCAGGTCCTCGCTGACCCAGCGCAGCTCGACCGGGCGTCCGGCGTCCACGACTGTCGCGGTCGTGGACAGCTGCTCGGTCGCCATCGCCACCGTGTCGCTGGCGCAGTAGACGAGCTTCGGTGCGGCCCCGACCGTGAAGAACCGTGCCTCTGGATCCAGCTTGGCCCGGTTGGTCACGGTCACTTTGTGCGGCTGCTCGGGCCGACCCGCCGTACGGCGTCGCGCGACTCGGGCCGGGTGACGGACCAGGAGCCGGGGGTCGTCGTTGCGGACCGTGGCGGCGCCCACGAGGATCGCGTCGGCGCCGGCCCGCACCTCGTCGACGCGGTCGAAGTCGGCGTCGTTGGACAGCAGCAGCCGCTCGTCGCTGGCATCGTCGAGGAAGCCGTCCAGGGACATGCCGCAGGACAGCAGCGTGTAGGGGCGCGGTCGCGCTGCGTTAGCCACGCCGGCTCCCGAGCACGAGGAGTCCTGGGAGCGTGGCAATCGTCGCGAGCACCCCGAAGCTGACCGCGACCGCGAGCCCGACCGCCGCCGTCGACCCGAAGCTCGCGAAGGCCCACGCGGCGACGCCCTCCCGCGGACCCCAGCTGGCGACGTTGAGCGGGATGGCCGCGCCGAGCAGCACCAGCGCGCCGATAGGGACGAGCTGCATGGGGGTGAGGGCCACGCCTACCGACTCGGCGGCCGCCCAGAAGACCACGAGGTGGCCGGCCACGGCGGCGACGGAGAGCAGCAGGATGGCGCCGCCCGCGGCGGCCCCGAGCACCACCGCGGTCAGCCCGACCCAGCGCCACGGTCCGGGGAGCAGCAGGGCGCCGACCAGCGCCACCTGGACCACCCAGCCGATCCCGCGCTCCCAGAGCACGCCGCGCCACCCGTGCCGGACGCCCCGATGAACGTCGCCCACGACGCCACCGGGGAGCGTTGCGTTGATCAGCTGGGAGCGGTAGTAGGCGAGGTACGCCATCCGTACCGGCACTCGTGCACCCACTCGTGCCGAGACCAGGGACCACCGCACGGCAACGCACCAGGTCGTGCCGGCCGTCACCAGCAGCGCGACCACGACCGCCCAGGGTTGCGTCGAGCGCACCCCGTCGAGGAACGGCCCGGTCCCGAGTTGCCAGACGAGGATGCCCAGCACCAGCAGACCGCCGGCCACGCGCAGGAGCCGACCGCCGCTCGTCGAGCCAGTCGAGACGGCCGAAGGCTCGGCTCCCTGCGCGGGCTGCGGCGAACTCGACAGGCTCGATCCGCCCGACCCGGCTCGGGTGCCGGTGCTCATCGCGCGGCCTCCAGCGCCGAGGCGACCCGCGCGGTCGTGTGCGACCAGGTCGGCAGGGTCAGCCGGCGCAACGCGGCGGACCGGCGTAGTCGCTGTCGACGTCGAGGATCCTCGAGCCACCTCCGCAGGGCCTGGCCCAACGCGGCCGGATCGTCGGGTGGCACGAGCCATCCGGGCCGACTGCCGTCGTCGCCGTGGCCGAGCGCCTCCGGGATGCCGCCCACCGAACTCGCGATCACCGGGACGCCGTGCGCCAGCGCCTCGGTGACCACCATCCCGTACGTCTCGTGCTGGGAGGGCAGGACCAAGGCGTCCGCGGCGGCGTACGCCGCGCGTACGTCCCGATGGCGCAGCGCGCCCGCGAACCTCACGCGCTCCGCGATCCCCGTGTCCGCGGCAGTCGTGCGGAGCTCGGTGACGAAGTCCGGATCGAGGTCGAGTGCCCCCACCAGCGTGCACCGCCACTCGAGGTCTCGGAGCTCGGCCAACGCGGCCAGGAGCACGTCCTGGCCCTTGGGGCGGATCACCGTCGCGAGGCAGAGCAGTTCGCCGCCGCCAGCCGTCCCGGACACCGGGTCGCCGATGTCCGCTCCCGGGACCGCGACGTGGAGGCGGTGCCGGTCGAGGTGGTACTGCGCGAGCAGCCAGCGCCGGGTCCAGTCGCTCGTGGTGACCACGGCCGCGGCGGCCCGGAGCAGCTCGGCCTCGCGAGGTGTCTCGAACGGCATGTGCACCAACAGGAGCAACGACAGCCGGCCCGCCTCGGCGAGGAGCAGTTCCGCGTCGCGCGACCCGACCAGGCCATCGACCAGGACGAGGACCCCGTCGGGGAGCGCGCGCAGGACCGCGGCGAGCGAGGGTGCGTCGGGCACTTCGTGGGTCGCGATCTCCCAGCCCGCGCCCAGCAACCCGGCCTGCACCCGGCGGTCGTAGACGTTGCCGCCGCTGGGCCGCTCGGCGAAGCCGCTGGGGACGACGAGGTGCACCGTCATGGCCGTCATTCCGCGTCCCAGCGCAGCGGCCGCTCGTAGGTCGCCCAGGCGACGTGCGACTCGTGCAGGGTGACGGCCAGTCCGGTCAACAGCGGATCGCTCGCGAACCGCTCGGCCAACCGGTCCGCCACCCAGCGGGCCAGAGCCTCGGTGGAGGTGTTGGTGCTCTTGAACTCGTCGACGTCGTCGAGGTTGCGGTAGTTCAGCGCGGCGAGCACCTCCTTGAGGATCGAGGCGGCCAGGCCGATGTCGACCAGGATCCCGTCGGGGCCGAGGTCTGGCCCACGGAACGTCGCGTCCACGACGTACGTCGCCCCGTGCAGCCGTTGCGCCGGACCGAACACCTCGCCGTCGAAGCTGTGCGCGATCATCACGTGGTCGCGGACCGTCACGCCGAACACGAGCGCCCTCCCATCTCCGTCGCGATCCGCGCGGCCCCGGGGTAGGTGATCGTGTGGCAGAGCGCCGGGCGGCGACCTGTGCTCAGCTCGGCCATCAGCTCCGGTAGTTCGGCGAACGTCGAGGCGCCGGTGAACAGCGCGTCGTAGGCGGGGTCGCGGAGCAGGTCGAGGGCCAACGCCAGCCGCTGGGCTCTGGTGCGCCGATGCCGGCGGGGGAGCGCCACCTCACCGACCTGGCTGGCCCGCAGCCGCAGCCGGCCGGAGTGGAAGGCGCCGCCGAGATCCAGCCGGACCGGGGTGTCGCCGTACCAGCTCAGGTCGACGACCTCGCCGTCCGGTGCCAGCAGTTCGAGGGAGCGTTGCAGCCCGGCCTCGGTGGCGCTGGCATGGACGACGAAGTCGCGTCCGCCCGAGACCTCGGAGGGGTGGGCGAACGCGACGTCCAGCGCGTCGGCCACCTCGGCGCGCGTGGGGTCGACGTCGACGAGGGTCACCTCGACGCCTGGCATCCCGGCCAGCAGGCGAGCCACGCAGCAGCCGACCATGCCCGCTCCGACCACTGCGACCCGATCGCCGACCAGCGGCGCCGCGTCCCACAGCGCGTTGACCGCGGTCTCGACGGTCCCAGTCAGGACCGCGCGGTCGGCCGGCACCTCATCGGGCACGACGGTGACGTCGGAGGCGGGCACGACGTACGCCGTCTGGTGCGGGTGCAGGCAGAAGACCGTGCGGCCCACGAGTTCGCCCGGCCCGGCCTCGGCGACACCGACGCTGAGGTAGCCGTACTTCACCGGCCCCGGGAAGTCGCCGTCCTGGTGTGGTGCGCGCATTCGCTCGTGCTGGTCCGGGGGGACCGCACCCCGGAACACCAGTGTCTCGGTGCCTCGGCTCACCGCGGATCGGAGCGCGCGCACCCGCACCTGCCCGGGGCCGGGCTCGGGCACCTCGACGGGACGGATCTCGCCGCGGCCAGGGGAGATCCAGAACGCCTGTTCCTGCACGGCCCACCTCGATCAGTTCGCTCGCTCTGAACCCCTGGGACGTGCCACCCGTGTCCCGGTCGTACCCACACACACGGAGGTCGAGCGCGGGTGGTTCACCCCAACACCGTCACCGGAGTCCGGTTGGTGCTCGCCCCGATCGTGGGTGCGGTGGCCCTGACCGGAGGTCCGCGCTGGCTGGTCGGCGTCCTGGTCACCGTCGCGCTGCTCACCGACCTCATCGACGGCCGGCTCGCGCGGGCGATCGGTACGACGTCCGCGCGCGGCGCTCGCCTGGACGCCGAGGCGGACGCGCTGCTGATCATGGTGTTGAGCGCCGTGGTCGCCGCCGACCTCGGCTGGTGGGTGCTGGGGCTCGGGGTGGCCCGCTATGCCTTCGGCGCGCTGTTCGCGCTCGTACCGTCGCTGCGCACACCGCCGACGCGCCCCCGGCCGTGGTGTCGGACGGTGGCCGCTCTGGTCGGCATCGTGCTCGCCGCCGCGGCGGTGCTCCCGATGCCCGACGTCGTAGCCTCCGCGGCGGTGGCCGTCGTGGCCGTGCTGCTGGCCGAGTCGTTCGTCCACGAGGCGGTGGACCGCTGGCGGGCACCGAGGGAGCCGCTCGTCGTGCCGTACGCGACCGTGGCTGCCTTCCTCGTCGTCTGGCTGGCCCTGGTCGCGCCCACCGACCGCGACCACCTTACGGCGGAAGCATTGGTCCGGCTGCCGCTCGAGGCGCTGGTGGTGGTCGCCCTCGCGCTGGTGCCGTGGCCGCGGACCCGGACCGTCCTGGCCGCTCTGGTCGGGCTGGTCGTCGCACTGCTGCTGCTGGTCAAGGTGCTCGACGTCTCCTTCGACGCCGTCTTCGCGCGCGACTTCGACCCGGTGGGGGACTGGGCCTACCTCGGGCCGGGTGTCGGCGTGCTCGGCGACTCCATCGGGGTCGGCTGGGCGCGCGTGGTCGCGGTGCTGGCCGGCCTGGCGACGGTGGCGGTGCTGGTCGGCGTACCCCTGGCCATGGTCCGGCTGGTTCGAGTCGCCGCGGCCCGGCGCCGGTTCTCGCTCACCGCCGCCACTGCCTTCGCCACCGCCTGGCTGCTCTGCTTCGTCGCCGGCGTCCAGGCGGTCCAGGGGGCGCCGGTCGCCTCCACGAGCGCCTACTCCCTCACCGTGGACGAGGTCCAGTTGGTCCGGGCCGACCTCGCCGATCGCCAGGAGTTCGCCCGCGAGATCCAGACCGACCCGTACGCCGCCGTCGACCCCGCGCAGGCGCTGGCCGGGCTGGCTGGCAAAGACGTACTGCTGGTGTTCGTCGAGAGTTACGGCCGGGTGGCGGTCCAGGACACGTCGTACTCCGCGGGGATCACCCAGGTCCTCGATCGTGGCACCGCAGCGCTCCAGGCGGCCGGCTATCACTCTCAGAGCGCCTTCCTGACCTCGCCCACCTTCGGGGCGGGGAGCTGGCTGGCGCACGCCAGCCTGCAGTCAGGCCTGTGGGTGGACAGCCAGCGGCGCTACCGGCAACTCCTCGGTGCGGACCGGGCCACGCTGACCAGCCTCTTCGGCGAGGCCGGCTGGCGCACCGTCTTCGACGTGCCCGCCGACACCGTCGACTGGCCCGAGGGCCGCGACTTCTACAACTTCCAGGACTACTACGACTCGCGCAACGTGGACTACGCGGGCCCGAAGTTCGGCTACGCGCCGATCCCGGACCAGTACACGCTGCTCGACTTCCGGCGCCGCGAGCTCGACCCCGTCGACCGCCCGCCGGTGATGGCCGAGATCGACCTGATCTCGAGCCACCACCCGTGGACGCCACTGCCCCGGATGGTCCCGTGGGCCGACGTGGGCGACGGCTCGGTCTTCGACGGCATGCCTGAGCAGGGCGAGTCATCGAGTGAGGTGTTCCGCGATCCCGACGCGGTCAAGCGGGTGTACGGCGAGTCTGTGGAGTACACCTGGACCGCGTTGACGTCGTTCCTCACGACCTACGACGACCCGAACCTGGTGCTGGTCGTGCTCGGCGACCATCAGCCGCACACCTACGTGTCCGGGGAGCACGTCGGCCACGACGTACCGATCTCGATCATCGCCCAGGACCCGACGGTCATGGACCGGATCAGTGGCTGGGGCTGGCAGGACGGACTGCGACCCGCCCCGGACGCGAGCGTATGGCGGATGGACGAGTTCCGAGACCGGTTCCTCGCGGCGTTCAGCGGTTGATGATGGCTGGGCGGGTGCCTATTCCTGCGGTGGTTTCGACACCGTCGGCGCTGGCGCGCCTCCGGGCTCAACCACCGTGCGGGGGATTTGACACCGTCGGCGCTGGCGCGCCTCCGGGCTCAACCACCGTCCGGGGGTTGAGCCGCGAGCGCAGCGAGCGGGTCGAAACCCCT
>DOWL01000056.1:68779-69633 GCA_003519585.1 Nocardioides sp.
GGGCCCCGGGCCCCCGCCGTTCTACGTGGCGACCTCGAGCACGACGGCGCCGGTGCTGCTGCGTACGACGACCTCGGTCACGTCCTTCGCGTCTGCGGCGGTGGCGGCGGCCAGGTGCATGGTCTTGCCCGGCAGCCCCTGCCAGGACGCGACCTGCTCGGTGGTGCCGTCGGAGCGGGTGACGAACATGGCGTACGTCGGGGCGGCGCCGTCGTGGTAGGGGTTGCCCTCGGCATCCTCGTCGGCGTAGGTGCAGGTCAGGTCGAGTCGGGTGCCCCAGCCGACCGGGGTGAGCGAGACCCATCCCGCGATGGGCTCGGCGCCGACCGGTTGCATCGGGAGCGCGGCGGCCGTCGTGGGGGCCGTCGTGGGGACCACGGTCGGTGCGGAGCTGGGCGGCCCGTCCCCGTTCCTTGACGTCGCGACGCCGACCGCGCCGATGGCGACCACGGCCGCAGCGGCGACCAGGCCCGTGCTGATCCACATCCGCCGACGCCGGGTCCGGCGGGCGCGGCGCACCAGGGCGGGCAGCAGCGTGTCGGGCACCGGGGTGGGTAGCTGGTCCGCGTCCAGGATGTCGACCGGCACCCGCGCCAGCAGCCCGGGGAGACCGGCCAGCTCGCGGATCGCCTCGGTGCACGTCGGGCAGCCCGGCAGGTGGCGCTCGAACCCGACCCGGTCCTCGGGGGAGAGCGCACCCAGGACGTACGCGCCGTCCTCGTGCTCGTGTCCGCAGCCCTCGAGAGATGCCGGCGTTCGCTCGGTCATGCGCTCACCCCCATCTCCTCGAGGGCGAGCCGGAGGGCACGCAGGGCGTAGTGGGTGCGGCTCTTGACCGTGCCCTCGGGTACGCC
>DOWL01000056.1:69762-73748 GCA_003519585.1 Nocardioides sp.
TTGACCGTGCCCTCGGGTACGCCGAGCCGTCGGGCCGCCTCGGCGACCGACCGGCCGCGGTAGTAGCACTCGAGCAGGACGGCGCGGTGGTCGGGCGACAGCTGGGTGACTGCCTCGGCGACGACCCACGACTGGAGCAGTGTGTCGGTCTGGTCGACCGGATCACCGGGCTCGGGCAGGTGGTCGGTGGAGCGCTCGTTCTGGTACCGCTTGCTGCGCCACTCGTCGATGACGATGTTGCGGGCCACGGTGAAGAGCCAGGAGCGGACCGAGCCGCGCGACTCGTCGAGCACCTCGTAGTGCTGCCAGGCCCGCAGCAGGGTCTCCTGGGCGACATCCTCCGCGCGTACCGGGTCGCTCGTCAGATGCAGGCAGAAGCCCCACAGTGCGGCTGCGTGCTCGTCGTGCAGCTGCTGCATCAGCGCCGTCGGGTTGTCGGCCATCCCTCGTTCCCACCTCCACCCGACGTACGTGCGACGAGGGGTGCAGGTTCAGTCTCCCGCGCGCGGACGCGGTCGGGCCCAATCGGTGGGGATGTCGGCCCCACCCTCCTCGGAGATCCGGGCGCCCATCCGGACGTACCCGCTGAGCGGGAAGATCTTGCCCCCGACCAGCGCCTGGCCCATCCGGAACGACGACAGGCCGGCCACCAGCCCCGGCGGGACGTAGGAGAACAGGCTGGTCAGCTCGCCGATGTCGGCCCGGGAGTTCATTCGCATCATCACGACGTTGTCGCACTGCGAGACGACGTTCTCGTGCACCTTGTGCGGGGCCTGGGTCGAGACCAGGAGGTAGAGGCCGAACTTGCGGCCCTCCGCGGCGATCTGGACCGCCCGATCCGTCGACAGCCGGCCGAGCTCGCCCTGCGGGTCGGCGGCGAGGATGTTGTGCGCCTCGTCGATCACCAGCAGGCACGGCCGACGGTCGTGGCGGTGCGTCCACAGCAGCGACAGGATCGCCTGCGAGACCAGCCGCTGTTCCTCGATCGTGCCCAGGGACCCGAGGTCGACGACCGTGCATCGCGAGGTCGGATCGGCCAGCTCCGCGAGCACCGACGGCTTGTCGCGCGCCCAGACATCCCACTCGAGGATCCCGAGGTTGGCCGCGCGGAGACCGAGCTGGCGCGCTCCGGGGGAGTCGGATCCCGTGAGCTGGTCGAGCCCCGTGATGAGGGGTTGGCCGGCCTTGGTGTGACGGAGCAGATCGGCGAGCGCGGCGTACTCCTCCCGGTCGCGCACCGGGTCGAGGCCCAGCAGCGCCGCCTGGGAGTCGGTCGCCAGCTCGGCGAAGCGCAGCCGGAGCAGGTGGTCGGCGCCATCGCCACCCCACACCGACACCTGGCCGTGCACCTGCTGGTAGCGCTCGGAGGCGGTCGGGTCGGCGTCCGGGCGGACCCGCCCCAGGCCGACGTAGTCGGAGTTGGGGTCGAGGATCACGATCGGCAGTTCCGTCTCGGCAAGCACCCTTTCGAGCAGCAGCCCCAGGGAGTAGGTCTTGCCGGACCCCGACTGCCCGCACATGAACGTGTGCCGGTTGAAGCCGCCGCTGTCCAGCACCGCCGGCACGCCGGGCGCGTGGAACAGTTCGCCGATGGTGAGTCCGGCGCGGTCGGGCGCCGTACGGGAGAACACCGCGCCGACCTCCTCGGGCTCGGCGAGCCTGACCTTGGCGTCGTGGAACGCCGTCCCGACGCGGTCCAGCAGCAGCCCCGACCCGCGGGCAAGCCGCAGCGTGAAGCTCGAGGTCGCGCCGTCGGGGGCGTCCATCTCCACGCGTCCCGACTCCGAGGCGATCTCGGTCACCTGGCCGAGTCGGCCACCATCGTCGCCCTCGAGCATCACGTAGCAGCCGCGCTCGAGTTCGAGCCCGTGCAGGGACGCCTCGAACTCGAAGGTGCTGCCGTCGACCGAGGTCGCCAGTGGCAACGTCTCGCGCTCCAGGACCTCGCGGGTGGCGCGGTGGTGGGCGATGCGCTGGGTCAGCCCTTCTTCTGGTGTCGGGGCAGGACGGGTCGAGTCGGCCATGGAGGCAAATCTCGTGCGCGAACGGCGTGCTCACCTCACCCGAGTCGAGTGAGGCTGTGCGCCTGCCGACAGGCTCCTACCGCAGCCGGCCTACTGCAGGGCCGAGGTGAGCCGCATCGCGTTGTCGACGTACGTCGAGCGCCGCGGCCGCTGCCGCCACTCCTCGAGCGTCAGCTCGCGCGACAGCGACCGGTAGGTGTCCTCGACCTCGCGGAACCGCTGGACGATGTCGCCGCCGGTGAGCATGAGGGACACCTCGTAGTTGAGCGCGAACGAGCGCATGTCCATGTTGCTCGAGCCGATCACGGCCACGTCGTCGTCGATCGAGCAGTGCTTCGAGTGCAGGACCGCCGGTGCGGGGTAGAGGTAGATGCGGACGCCGGCCTCGAGCAGCGCCGCGTAGTAGGAGCACTGAGCGTGGTAGACCATGAACTGGTCGCCCTCCTCGCTCACGAACAGCTCGATGTCGATCCCGCGGCGCGCGGCCGTGGTCACGGCGTACAGGAGTGGCTCGTCGGGGACGAAGTACGGGCTGGTGATCGAGATCCGCTTCTGGGCGGAGTAGAGCAGCGCGGTGAACAGGCGGAGGTTGTTCTCGGTGGCGTAGCCCGGCCCGCTCGGCAGGACCTGGCCGACGATGCCGTCGGGGTGGACGGTGACCGACTGGGTGCCCTTCTCGATGCCCAGTCGCTCGTGCGTCTCGAGGTACCAATCCTGGGCGAACACCGCGCGCAGCGAGGTGACGGTCGGTCCGTCCACGCGGGCGACGAGCTCGACCCACTTGCGACCGACCTTGTGGTTCTTCGGCTTGTTGTAGCCGGGCTCGATGAGGTTCTGCGAGCCGGTGAACCCGATCCGGCCGTCGACGACCATCAGCTTGCGGTGGTTGCGCAGGTCGGGCCGCTGCCACTGTCCCTTCAGCGGACGCAGCGGCAGCATCGGATGCCACTCGATGGCGGTGCCCTCCAGGCGCGCCACGAACTCCTTGTAGCCCGGGATGCCGCGGGAGGCGAGGTGGTCGAAGAGCAGCCGGACCTTCACCCCGCGCGCGGCGGCCGCGGTCAGGGCCTCGAAGAACGGGGTGGTGACGTCGTCCCAGGCAGCGATGTAGAACTCGACCTCGATGGTCGACTGCGCACCCTCGACCTCCTGGGTCATCCGCTCGATCGACGCCGAGTAGCCGGGGATCAGCTCGATCAGGTTGCCGTCCTGGAGCGGCATCGACCCCAGGTTGCGGTTGAGCGTCGCCATGGAGTTGAGGTAGACCGGCCCCTCGACGTCGGAGTCGTGGAGCGGGTCGGTCGCCGCGCGGATCGCATCGGTCGCCTCCCGCTGCCTGGCCAGTCGCTTGGCGCCCACGCTGGTACGACCGAGGAAGAGGAAGATCGCGAACCCGGCCAGCGGGATGATCAGGATGAGGATCAGCCACGCCATCGCCGACGACGGCTTGCGGTTGCTGGGGATCACCCCGATCGCGATGAACTTGATGACGTAGTCGAGCACCACGAGCGCGGCGCCCAGCACCGCCAGTACCTCGGTCACGAGACCTTCCACATCTGTGTGTTCACCGTCGAGCGGTGGGCAGGCGGCCGCTGTGCGCCCGGTAGTGGACTTCGTGGTAGCCGACCCCGATCACGCGGGCCACCCCACGAGCGACGAGGCGCAGCGCGAGCAACGTCCCCAGCACCGCAGCGATCGTGCCCCACGGCAGGTCGGCGACGTCCTCCACGCGCGGTCCCTCTCCGGTCACGGGCACCACGATGGCGTCCCCGGCGTACGCCGGCCTCATCCATCTCGGGTGACTCGGGCCTCAGTCCCACAGCCTGTGCCCCACGAGCTTCCCCCACCGCAACTCGGGGAGGGAGCGCAGCGACCCGGTCTTTCGCGGGCGGAGCCCGCGCGCCCCGCGATTCGGCCTCGCGCCCGTGCCGACTGCGAAGCCGCGAGCGCAGCGAGCGTCGG
>DOWL01000056.1:73818-74945 GCA_003519585.1 Nocardioides sp.
CGTCGGCACGGGGGTGGGGTCGAAATTTGCGGGGGTATCCAACTACGGGGGATCCAACTAAGCGTCCGGCCGGATGTCCCGCCCGTGCACGGTCAGCGCCATGATGATCACGATGTCCATCGCGATCATGATGATCGACCAGAGCGGGTAGGCCGCCAGGATCGCGAAGTTGCCGATCAGGCTCAGCGAGGCGACGATCACGCCGACGATCCGGGCCCAGAGTTGACCGCCCATCACGCACAGCCCGGCGACGGCGATGATGATGCCGGTGATCAGGGCGACCACGCCCCAGGCCGTGAAGTCGAGCTTGACCGCGAGGCCGCTGGGGGAGACGAGGAAGTACTCGTCCTTGAAGATCGCGACCAGCCCCTGGAGCGCATGCAGGGTGCCGAGGATCAACATCAGGACGCCGGCGAAGGCGATCCAGCCGACCCAGTGCGAGGTGGGTGGGTAGCGGCTCGGGCCGGAGCCACCGGGCGGTGCGTCGGACACGTAGTCGGTCATGGCTGCTCCTCGTCCAGGTCGCAGGTGCGGCTCGCAAGTGCACTGCCGACTGTGCACCTGGCCCCCGTTCGCCGACTCACCCGGAACGGATGAGGCTGCGGGTCGCCCGCGCGCGGATGGTCGTAAGCCGCCGACCGCTTGACCCGATTCGGAAGAAGGACTGATCCATGAGCCCAGACAGGCACCTGCGCGGCAGCCTGCCCATCCCGGACCGCGCGGCGCCCGGGCTGACGACGTACGACGCCAAGGACCCGGACACCTCGTTCCCGCCGATCGAGCCGCTGCTCCCGCCGGCAGGCGCGCCGAACGTGCTGATCGTGCTGCTGGACGACGTCGGGTTCGGCGCCTCGAGCGCCTTCGGTGGCCCGTGCGAGACCCCGACTGCCGAGAGACTCGCGGCCGGCGGACTGAAGTTCAACCGGTTCCACACGACCGCGCTGTGCGCCCCGACGCGCCAGGCGCTGCTGACCGGGCGCAACCACCACTCGGCGGGCATGGGTTCGATCACGGAGACCGCCACGTCGGCGCCCGGCCAGACCTCGATGCGGCCCAACACCATGGCGCCGCTAGCGCTGACGCTGAAGCTGAACGGCTACTCGACCGCGCAGTTCGGCAAGTGTCAC
>DOWL01000056.1:75081-75343 GCA_003519585.1 Nocardioides sp.
GCAGTTCGGCAAGTGTCACGAGGTTCCCGTCTGGCAGACCTCGCCGCTGGGTCCGTTCGATGCCTGGCCCTCCGGTGGTGGTGGGTTCGAGACGTTCTACGGGTTCATCGGCGGGGAGAACAACCAGTACGACCCGGCGCTGTACGACGGCACGACGCCGGTCGAGCCGCCGGCGACGCCCGAGGAGGGCTACCACCTCACCGAGGACCTCACCGATCGCGCCATCAACTACGTCCGGCAGCAGAAGGCGTTGATGCCCGAC
>DOWL01000056.1:75464-75818 GCA_003519585.1 Nocardioides sp.
TCGTCTACTTCGCTCCGGGTGCCACGCATGCGCCGCACCACGTCCCGAAGGAGTGGGCCGACAAGTACGCCGGCCGGTTCGACGACGGCTGGGACGTGCAGCGGGAGCGGACCTTCGCCCGGCAGTTGGAGCTCGGGGTGATCCCGGCCGGCACCGAGCTGACCGAGCGTCATGACGAGATCACCGGCTGGGACGACATGCCCGACGAGCTGAAGCCCGTGCTGGCGCGGCAGATGGAGGTCTACGCGGGCTTCCTCGAGCACACCGACCACCACGTGGGCCGACTGATCGACGCGATCGATGACCTCGGTGTGCTCGACGACACGATCGTCTACTACATCATCGGCGACAACG
>DOWL01000007.1:0-1572 GCA_003519585.1 Nocardioides sp.
GCGCTGGAGCGCCAACCGCCCGACGTCGTAACCCAGGCCCGGCCATCACTCGCGCCAGGGTCGGCCAGGACGAGCAGGCTGCGTCGTCCCTCCACGGTGGCGCGGACGACCGCGCCGATCTTGGTGGGCAGCGGCACGGGCGCGGCCTGGGCGTCGACGATGAACGACATGAGCGAGGGGCACTGCCCCCAGACGTTCCCCGCGGCGTCGCGGATCACGTAGCAGTCGTGCTCGTCGACCGTGGCTTCGACGGTGAGGTGCACCACGGCCCCGGCCGTGAACGTGCCGTCGAGGCTGGGCCCGCGCCCGGCGACGCCACCTTCCCCAGTCGCAGCCGCCGGACGCGGGGGATCGGAGGGGGCGGGCCCCACGCCGCCCAGCCAGTTGGTCAGGTGATCGGCGAGGCGCCGGGCGTCGGCGGGGCTGAGGTAGACGCCACTGTGCTTTAGGTGGACGAACAGGCAGCCTCCGAAAAGTGCTGGCTCGACGGTGAGCCGGTCGCCGTCAGAGTCGACGATCTCCAGCTTGCGGGCGCTCACCGGTTACCCCAGTCCTGGGTGGTCAAATCGTGGGCCTCCGACCGGCAACGGGAACACCCGTCGAGATGGGCCCGCACACAGACCGGCCGGTCACAATGCCGCCGACCACACTGCCCGGTCACCACCTCTTCAGCGGTCACCTCATGACGGCCCTGACCACACCACGCAGGGGCCGTGGCAGCCAGGTAGGCCGGGTCCTCGGCGTAGTACCTGGACGGGTACAGGAACAACTTCTGGGGGGGCTGGTAAGGCTCCCATTCGTCTTGGTCGTAGGTCATGCTGCTGGTCTCCTGCCATCTGGCTGTCGCTGATACGGCACACTTTAGCCGTCCCGGCCACACATTTCAAGGATGCCGCTCGGGCACGTCACCGGTCCCCGACCCCTGCCACCGAGTACGCCGAGCGGAGACTGGCCCCGACCGACTGCCACGCCCGCAACTCCGCATCAAGGGCCTTCGCTTGCCGCTCGGCGTGCCGATACGCCGCGTCCGCCACGTCCCGGGCTGCCCTCTGGGACTCGGTCTCCAGTTCAGCCGTGTACTTCCGCTCGTGCGCTGGGCCGGTCGCCTGCACGTAGGCGCGAGCGAACGCTAGGTCGAGGGCGTGGTCGGCTTCGAGGAACGCCGCGTAGCGTTCGGCGCAGACCTGCACTCCCCGGCCGATACGGTTCGAGCATTCCCGGATGGCCTGCTCTACCTTGACCGGGTTCAGGTCCTCAGTCGCGGACATCGGCGTACACCCCTTCCTCTGCCTTTCGTCTGCCCCCGTTGTCGTCGAGGAGCCATGTCCCGTCGGGGTACTGGACCGGGACCGTCGCCGCGACCGTCGGCCGGCGAACCTTCCACCCAGCCTCATAAGCGGGCCCCGGGTTGTCTTCCATGGCGCCGTTGCATGGACGGCAGATCCACAGCAGCGAGGACGGGGCGTTGATGGTGGGGTCGCTTGAGCCGCCCATGGCCCGGTTGACCCTGTGGTGGGTAGTGCTGCCTGGGCCGCCGCAGCGGACGCATACGCCTCGGTCACGCGCCCGGAC
>DOWL01000007.1:1788-2990 GCA_003519585.1 Nocardioides sp.
GTCCCGGTGAGGGTGGACCGTCGGGGGCCCTGTGAGCGTTGGAGCGGCGCACCCGGGTTGAGTGGCTTCTGACGCGGCGGCAACGGGGACCGTTTCATCCCTCGACCCTCCGCACCGGGATCCCCGCCTTCTCCGCCAGTGACGCGCAATGCGACGCCCCATGCGACCAATGCGCGGCGGACCGTTCACAGTCGGGACGGGAGCATGGGAGGAGGAACGCGAGGCACACGTCGGCGCCTGCCTCCACCATCGCCCGGTTCCGCATCGGGCCGGCTCTACGCCCGTGCCGTCGCCAGTCCGCGAAGTGGATTTCGGTCCGGACGATCGACCCGGCCGCCCAGTCATCGGCCATCGTGTCCGCGCCTTGGGCTCCGCCGTGGACCACGACCACGTCACCCCGAGGAACGGTGTTGCCGTATTCGTCGGGTTCGACCATCCACCCGTGGTCGATGCAGGTCTGTGTGAGTGCCCAGCTCAGGGTCTTCCGGTCTGTCCATGACCGGCTGCCGGTGACAAGGATTCGCGGCATCAGAGCGGCCTCGGATAGTCAGACCGCACCGGACGAGCCCTACGACGACGGACAGCGTCCAACGACGGCGCCGCCGAAGCCCCCTCCACATAGGCATCGAACTCCTCCCGATGCGCCTCAACCAGAGCCGCGATCGCCCGCAACTCAATGTCCATCCGCGCCCGCGGCGAATCATCAGCAGGGTCACGCCCCACCCAGAACCCGAGACCCTTCGCGTATCGGGCCATCACCGACGACGGAGACCGGTCCCACCCCGGCCACCGTGACGCCGTCTGCCAACACGTCATGCACGACGACAAGGACGCCCGCACCTTCCCCAGCCGCTTGACCTTCGCGATCGCCTCGTCCCGGGTCATGTCCCCGTCCCCGGCGGGGCGACCACATTCGGTCATCGCCTCATCCGTGCGCCACGGCAGACGCGGCCGGATAACGTGCTGGATTTCTTCGCTCACGGGGCGGCCTCCAGTCGGGCGACATGCAACACGGCCTGCGGATACGACCCAGACAAGGACCGGCACCACTCGCCAGGGACCGCCCCACACGTCGTGCAGTCAACGGTCAACGCGGACCGCTCCAGAGGAGACGGCCCCCACACCCCCATCACGACACGTCCTCGAACAACGTCTGCTGGCGCGGCATCGGCCGGTTACACCACAGGACTTCCGTCCGGCCC
>DOWL01000036.1:0-925 GCA_003519585.1 Nocardioides sp.
GCGATGAGTGCAACGCCGTTGACGTAGTCGTTCACGTAGGGGTCGACGCCGGCCAGGCTCAGTCCGTTGTTGAGTACGGCGAGGAAGTAGACAGCGATGATCGTTCCCCACACGTTGAAGCGGCCTGGTCGCACCGATGCGGCGCTGAGGAAGGCAGCCGCGAAGGCTGGGAGCGTGAACGTCACTCCGACGTTCGGGGAGGCCCCACCTGCACGCGACACATAGAGGAGACCTCCCAGCCCGCAAAGGAGGCCTGCGGCGGCGAAGGTCGTCGCGCGGAGCGCGTCGGTGCGGAGGCCGACGAGCTTCGCGGCTTCCAAGTTCGACCCCACAGCGTAAATCTGACGGCCCAAAGAGGTGTGGTTGAGCACGAAGTATGTGATCGCTGCAATTACGAGGAGGGTGACGAAAATGACGGGCACGCCGGCGACTAGTCCCGTTCCGAAGTTGGTCAGAGACTGTGGAATGTTGCTCGCGGGTGCGAGTCCCCCAGTGCGCTGGAGGATGATGCCGCCCAAGATCGTAGACATACCCAGGGTCGCGATGACTCCATTGACATGGAGGCGAGTGACGATCAGAGCGTTGACTGCACCGATAGCAAGCCCGATGGTCAGCGCGAGAACTACCGCTGCCAGCACGTTGCCTTCGGAAGAGACGTATTCCGCGACCATGATGGCCGTAAGGCCGGCGATGTTGCCAACGGAGAGGTCAAACTCCTGGCAGAGAAGTGGGAGTAGCAGCCCTAGAGAGATCACGCCGATGACAGCCTGACTCGCGAGCAAGATGCGCAGGTTTGCCACGGTCGGGAAGGTGGATGACGTCTCTGACCAGAAGCAGAAGAACAGGGCGATGACTGCCAGAAGGACCAAGAGGGCGTAGGCCTCGAAGAAATCAACGACGCGTGCCTTGCCTGTGCGGGCTCGGG
>DOWL01000036.1:996-10679 GCA_003519585.1 Nocardioides sp.
CGAACCCTTCTGCCGCCAGGTACTCGGCTTTGCCGATCTCAAGCGTGTCAGCCAGGTCGCCGTCGGCGAACGCAGCTTCCCCATCGGCTGCGCCGCCGGCGAAGGGCGCCGCCGCGTCCGGGGACGCGACAGGCCCGTTGGTGGTCTCCTGTGTGTCACTCATAGTGCCTTCTCCTGTGCGTACACGATGTCGTTGAGGATGTCCTCGGTCAGTGGCCCGTCGACGCTATCGACGATCTCGCCGCCGCTGATGACCACGGCCCGTTGAGCCAGCGCTGCGAGCTCCCCGAAATCTGAAGAGACCACCAGTACGGCCGTGCCGGCAGCCGCTGCTGTCCGGACCAGTTCGTGGATCTCGTTCCGAGCGCCGATGTCGACGCCCTGCGTCGGCTCGTCGAGCAGCAGTACGTCCGGGCGGCGTTGAAGCCATCTCGCCAGGATCACCTTCTGCTGGTTCCCCCCTGACAGGGCTGTCAGCGGAGCGCTGGTGCTTGGAGCGCGGACCCTAAATTCCTGAATCAGCCGCTTGGCCGCCTTGCGTTCCCGTGAGGGACGGATCCATCCCGCCCGGGAGTGCTCGCTGAGGGAAGTGATCGACAGGTTCTCCGCGATGCTGAGTTCCGGCAGCGCTGCTTCGCGCAAGCGGTTCTCCGGGACGAACGCCACACCCTGCTTCATCGCAGTTCGCATGTCCGAGGACGGCACTGTGCCCGATCCCACGGTGACGTCGAAGTCATCTCGGGGAGCAGCCCCGAAGATCTGCTTCAGCATGCGCGAGCGACCCGATCCGAGAAGGCCTGCGAGACCAACGATCTCACCGGCCCGCACCAGTAGCGTCTCGTCGTGGAGACCGGTCGGGGTGCGACGACTCAACGTGAGCGCCGCCTCTTGGGCATCTACACCGTGGCGAAGCGGGCTCGCAACGGCGTCGCGCCGCGCACCTCCTACCGGGGGTGACGACATCGATCCGGTGATGCCGGCCACCAAGGTGTCATGGCTGATCTCTGCGCCTGTGAGGCGCGAGGCGACGCTGCCATTTCGGAGCACCGTCACCTCGTCGGTGATGGCTGTGACCTCTTCGAGCCGGTGGGAGATGTAGATGATCGTCTGGCCGGCGGCAGCGTAACTTCGAAGGGCCGTGAGGAGAACGTCGACCTCGTGCTTCGGCAGACTGGCCGTCGGCTCATCGAGGACCAACACGCCGCGCTCGTCGGTGTCATCTTGGTCTTGGAGCGCTCGAGCGATTGCGACCATCATCTGGGCGGCCGGGGACAGACGGGCCAGATGAGTGTCGGCGGCGACGTCAATCTCGAATCGGTCGAGGACCTTCCTTGCCCGCGCCTTCTGTGCATTCCAGTTGATGGACTTGACGAGTGTCGACTCGAAGCCGCGACCCAGCGCGCTGTTCTCCGCGACTGTTAGATCCGGGAACGTCGAGTTCTGCTGGTGCACAAAGTGAAGCCCGGATGACTTTGCCCGCGCGGGTGTTTGGGACCGCGCATCAATCCATTCGCCCTTCAGCGACAGCTTGCCCTCATCAGGGGTGACGACTCCTGCCAGCACCTTGATCAACGTGGACTTCCCGGAGCCGTTGCCGCCCATAAGGCCGTGGATGGCACCGGTCGTGACCTCCAGCGAGACCCCGTCGAGAGCGCGGGTGGCGCCATAGGTCTTGCTGACGTTCTGCACGGCGAGCGCAACATTCCTCGCCTGCTCCGCCGCGGTTGGTTCCGTTGCGGTCAATTCGTTCATCGGTACTCCTGGGGTGGCTGCTCTGCACACGGGTCCGCTGCCTGGTCCGCCGTCGGCGCTGGCGGTCTCCGGAGCTGCAAAGACGCTCAACTGTGGATCTTGCACAGCGAGTCGGACTAGTCAGTTCCGGACAATGCGAGAGCACCGTTTGACGTTATCCGGGTGTTGTCAATCACATCGACTTCGGTTCGTCGGCGGGCATCGGATGCGACCTCTGCCACAGCGTCTCGGGCGAGACCGGCACCTTGGTAGTGCGCACCCCCTCGCCGAACGCATCGTCGATGGCACCTGCCACGGCTGCGCCGACCGCAATGAGGCCGACCTCCCCCAACCCCTTGGCTCCAAAGGGGTTGTTGGGCGTAGGCGCGTCTTCTGTCATGAAGAAGTCGACATCAGGCACGTCGAGGGAGGTCGGCAGGAGGTAGTCCATGAAGGACGTTGCGAGCGGCTGACCAGATTCGTCGTAGAGGAACTCCTCATACAAGGCACCGCCGATGCCTTGCGCTGCGGCGCCGATCACTTGGCCACGGGTGGTCATCGGATTGATGGCTCGCCCAGCTTCGGTACTGGTGAGGAACCGTCTCAGGGTGTGGCCCCCGGTGGCCGGGTCGATCTCGATCTGAACGAGTGTGACGCCGTATGGATAGTTCATATGCTCATCCAGGTAAACCGCCTGCGCGCCGAGACCAGGTTCGTCATTGGCTAGCCTGGCCGACCACCCGTCCCATCGCTCAGCGATCTGCGCCAGACTCAAGCCTTCCTGCTCCAGACCGGACACCGCAAGGCGCCCATCGATCAGGATCAGGTCGTCGACATTTGCCTCAAGCATCTCGCTGGCGAGCCTCTTGGCCTTGGCAAGGGTGTCGAGAGCAGCTTGGCGCGCCGCTCCGCCAGCCAAGACCGTAGATCGACTGGACCACGAACCGACGCCTTCCGGTACGAGCTCGGTGTCGCCGTGGATGACATCGATCAGTTCCGGATCGACCTGCAGCTCCTCCGCCACGATCTGTGCCAGGACGGTCTCAATGCCCTGGCCGACAGATGACGCGCCGGTTCGAACTCGGATCCGTCCCGTGGCATCCACATCGACGGCGCTCGTCTCGTACAGGCCGAGACCGGCCTTGTCCATGAGCATGCCGATGCCGTTGCCGACCAACCGTCCTTGCGCACGAAGCTCCGCGGCCTCCCGCTCCCACTCGTCGAAGCGCGCCCATTCGAGCGCCTTGTCCAGGTGGTTGACCACGTCGCCCGAGTCGAAGTGGTAGGGCTCGAAACAGATATCCATCCCCGGCGCGAACGGGAGATCGGCTTCGGTCAGAAGATTGCGGCGTCGGATTTCGACCTGGGAGATGCCGATCTGCTCGGCCGCTAGGTCGAGAAGTCGCTCGCGAGCGAAAGTTCCCTCATACCTGCCTGGGGCACGGTATGCGGACAAAGGAGTCTTGTTCGACACCACTACGTGCAGGAGCCCGTCGTACGCCGGCACCCGGTAGGGACCGGGGACCATCCCGACAGTGATGTCGCTGACAAGCGGCTCCGCTTGCCGAATGAATGCTCCGTGGTTGTGCCAGATCTCGTCCCTCAAAGCCAGCAGGACACCGTCAGCGTCGAAGGCCGCGGACATCTCGTGTACCTGTTCGCGAGCGTGTGCGTTTGCCACCATGTGTTCAAGACGGTCTTCGGTCCACTTGACGGGTCGCCCCAAACGCATCGCCGCCCAGCCGACCATGATGTATTCGGGGAAGACCCCGCCCTTGACGCCGAAGTTTCCTCCGATGTCAACGTGCTTCATCCGGAGGTCTGCGAGCGGCAGTCCGAGGACCTGCGCGATCAGGCGCTGACAGTCGTGGGTGTGGACCGGGCCCCACATGAAGAGTTGCTTGCGCCCACGGTCGGGCTCTGCGATACAGCCTCTGGTCTCCATCGGTACACCGGAATGACGGCCGACCACGTATCGGCCCTCAACGACATGGGTGGCCTTCTTGAACGCGCCGTCAACGTCGCCGTACTCCTTCACGATACGAACGGCCTCGTTGGACTGCCCCTCGAAGAGTGGTTCGGCCGCGTCGGTAAGCGCGTACTGAGGATCAAGCACCGGGCGGAGGGGGTCGTAGGTCACTTCCACCAGGCCGGCAGCGTCCTCGGCCAAATAGGGCGTGTCAGCGATGACTGCGGCGACCGGTTGCCCGACGTATCGGACACGGTCGCGAGCGAACACCGGGTGCAGGTAGTCGTCGATCTGCGGATATACCTCGTGGTAGCCGATCTGTTCGAGCGGAACCTCGGCGTCGATGTCATCAGCCGTGATGACGAGCCGAACCCCAGGAGCGCGTCGGGCTGCAGAAGCATCCACGGAGACCACGAGCGCATGAGCCTCCGAGGAACGCACCACGCTCATGTACAGCTGACCATGGATGTCGACGTCGTCCACGAAGCGCGCATCACCACGCAGGAGGCGCGCGTCCTCGCGGCGCCGCACCGGCTGTCCCACGTATCGCTTAGCCGAAGGGCCGAGGCCGCCCGAAGCGCCAGGTCTACTCACTGCTCGTCCTCACTTCTGTGCGATGTGTCGAGACACAAAGTGTCGCCATGCGCGAACGCTCGCGCTGCTCGCAGGCGGGAGAAGCGCAACCGCCCTATGGGCAGAACATGTACATGTGCCGTCCAATTGCTAGGTGGCCGCCAAAGAGATGCCAAGGTTTCGCGGAACATGTAGACGGCTCGCGGCCGTGCAGTCGGGAAGATGCTGGTTCCCGACTTATGGAGAAGAAATGACGACCGAGACCTCGCCCGTCCCGACGGCGGAAGAAGAGATGCTGAATTGGGGCCGCCTACTGATGGACGGTCTGCCGTTCGCCGACCTCCTGGCCGCGCAACGTCGGGACGCTACTACGTCGTGGTTCGACTTCTGGATGGCGAAGGCGGACGAGTACGAGACCATGGGCGACACTGCCCTTGCGGACGGAAATGACCTCACCGCTGGATACTGGTTCTGGGTCGGATCGATGGCCGCGCAGTACGCACAGTTCCTGTGGTTCGACGAGCGTCGCCCGAAGGGCCAGCTCCGTAAGGCCGGGCTCTATCACCGAGCCGCTCCCCTGCTTGACCCGCCGGCTGAGCGCGTCGACCTCTCGATCGACGACACCGTAATCGTCGGCTACCTGCGCCGGCCCAAGGGAGCCGATGGTCCAGTGCCATGCGCGGTGCTGCTCGGCGGGCTCGAGAGCACGAAGGAAGAGAGCTACATGTTCGAAAACCTCCTGCTCGAGCGCGGTGTCGCCACCTTCACCTTCGACGGACCGGGCCAGGGTGAGATGTTTGAGGACGTAGCGCTTGCCGGGGACTACCACCGCTACACCTCTCGGGTGGTCGACCACCTCGAGACCCTTGACGTGACCATCGACAGGGACCGAATTGGGGTCCTAGGTCGCAGCCTGGGTGGGCACTACGCGCTGCGTGCTGCGTCGATGGACGACCGCTTCCGTGCCTGCGTCACCTGGGGCGGATTTGTCCAGATGGACGACTGGGACTTCGAGTACCCCATGACCAAACTTAGCTGGCAGTACGTAACCAAGTCGCCCGACCTGGCCACTGCGCAGGTCCGGGTTCGCGACGCCATCGACGTGCGCCCGGTGCTGGCCGGCCTCAAGGTCCCCACCTACGTCATGCATGGGGCCAAGGACGAGACGCCCATCACCGAACTGGATCTCCTGCAGGAGTACGCCGTCAACGCTGACATCACCATCGATCTCGAGCCCGAGGGCGATCACTGCTGCCACAACCTTGGGCCCGCCCCGCGACTCCGCATGGCCGACTGGCTGGCGAACCAGCTCCTTCCCTGAACCGGCTCCGCGCGGCGTTCGCGACGGCAGCGCCGCGCGGGGCCTTACCACTCCCAACAACAGCCGCACGGCGGCAGAACGGTAGGAACGCTATGGATGAGATCAAGGCCGTCGAGTCGAAGACCGTCGAGCTGGAGACGTGGCAGCCCGACGGGGTCACCGTCCACGAAGGAGACCCAAAGGGCCGGGGATTCACCCTGTTCGAGAACTATGATGGTGGTGCCCGGGCAACCGGAGTCTTCGAGTGTGAGCCGTCCAAGACCACGTACCAGCTGGAGTACAACGAGATCATCTACGTCCTCGAGGGCGAGGTCACGATCGAGCTCGAGAACGGTTCGCGGGTTGATCTCAAGCCGGGTATGCAGGCGTTTCTTCCTGCCGGCCACATCTCGACGTGGACCTTCCACACCAAGTTCCGTGAGGTTTGGGTTCTCGCTGACTGACGTCGCACAAGTCGCGCTCGCCGCCTCGGTCATCAGTGATGACCGGGGCGGCGGTACGTTCCACGTTTTGGGTGGCGTCCTGAAGCTACGCCGCCCCATCGACGAAGCCGCTAGCTCGTAATCGCAAGCACTCCCTGGCCCAAGACCAATCTGGTGCGCCACCGGTCGGACGCTGGGCGGACAGGCAATATGATCTGCCCGTTTTAGCACGCTCCGAATGCGCTGCACTGTACGGCGACAGTCGTTGCGCATCGTGGTCGTCGAACGTCGCCACCATGCGACAAGGGCTACTGGCGTCCGATGTGGCGCGAGAAAATTCGGATTCTGCGGTCAGCCAAGACAGGAAAGTCCACCCTGACCGTAGCGACCAGGTCGAGGTCGATGTCGGCGATGAGGGCGTCCTCACCGCTTCCGAGCTCGGCTACCACGTCACCAGTCGGTGCGACGATCTGAGAGTGGCCCCCCATCTCAACCCCGCTATGAGTGCCGGCGGTGTTGCACTGGAGCACCCACGCTTGATTCTCGAGAGCACGGGCCCGTCCGAGTAGGCGCCAGTGCTCGACCCTGGGCATCGGCCATGCTGCTGGGAGCAGGACCACCTCGGCGCCGAGGGCCCCCAATCCGCGGAAGAGCTCCGGAAACCGGAGGTCGTAACAGGTTGCAAGGCCGATCTGACATACGCCGGCGTCGCGCACCAAACTGGTGACGGCGAGGTCGGTGCCGGCCTCCAGCAGCCGAGGTTCACCGTCACCGAATCCGAAGCGGTGGATCTTCCGGTACGTCTTGTGCACGGTTCCCTGCGGGGAGAGGAGCACAGAGGTGTTCCATAGTCCGCGCCCCTCCACACCGCGATCGGAGTCCTCTTCCGCTCGTTCGATGATGGATCCTGCGTGGAGCCAGGCACCGGTGTCGCGAGCAACCGATGCCATCCGTGCGACCGTAGGTCCGTTGATCGCCTCGGCCGTTGACTCCCAGGTTGTGGACGCGAAGCCCCCATGCGCCCAGAGTTCCGGCAGCATGACCAGGTCGGTCGGCCCAAGTCCTCGGATCCACCGGCTCACTCGTTCGACCCGCTCGTCCAGCGTCTCGTCGTCGCCGTAGGAAACCTGGAGCAAAGCGACGCGAAGGCGGTCCGCTCGACTCGCATCCACTTCAGTCACGACTCAATGCCGAACTGGGCGCTGCATTGGCCCCGGACATGGCTCCGAGGAGCTTTTCGGGCGTCAGCGGCAAGTCGCGCAGCACGACGCCGAATGGTGAGAGCGCGTCGTTGACGGCGTTCAAGACCGCAGCGGGAGCCGCAATCAGGCCCGATTCACCCATCCCCTTGACGCCCGAGGCGGAGTGCGAGGACGGGGTCTCCAGGTGGTGGATCTCGAACGGAGGGGCGACGTCCATGGTCGGCAGCCCGTAGTCCAGGAACGTGGTGGTAAGGATTTGGCCCGACTCGTCGTAGGCGAGTTCCTCAAACACCGACGCGCCGATGCCCTGCAGGACTCCCCCGCGGATCTGCCCCTCGACGATGTTGGGGTTGATCACCGTTCCGCAGTCCTCGACCGAGAAGACCTTCTCGAAGCGCACGAAGCCAGTCTCGGCATCGAGCTCGACCAGGATCGCGTGCCCGCCGTTGCTGAACATCGCCTGTGACGGGTCGTACGCCTGCGTGGCTTCCAGGGACGGCTCGAAGTCCTCGGGCCAGGAATCGATGTCGAAGTAGATCGCCGTGGCAACGTCCGCGATGGACAACGAGGAGTTCGACACGCCCTTGACTGACGCGTGCCCGTCAACCAGCTCGATGTCATCTGTCGACGCTTCGAGCATGTGCGCGGCCACCTGGCGCACCTTCTCCCTGACGACATCTGCTGCTCGCGCCACGGCACCACCTGCAATGACTGCACCGCGGCTCCCAATGGTGCCGGAACCATAGGCGTGCGAGGTCGACCGCGCCGTCTGGACGCTCACGTCCTCAACCTTGATACCCAAGGTGTCCGCGGCCATCTGGGCCATCGTCGTGGCGAGCCCCTGTCCCTGCGCCGACAAACCGATCGTCACGTTGGCGGTTCCGTTGGGGTTTAGCCGCACTGTGGCAGTGTCGTGGTAGATGTCGCCGAGCCCGTGCTCGAGGCTCGTGGCCGTGCTCTCGCCGCTGCTCTCCACGAAGCAGCTGAGGCCCAGCCCGATGTAGCGACCCTGTTCGCGCATTTCGGCCTGTCGACGCAGGAAGGCCGGGTAATCAACCATCTCCTCGAGTGCGTCGATCGTCTGCAGCCAGCTCCCCTCCTGATACACGATGCCCTGCGGGTTGGTCCACGGGAACTCGCGCACGACGTTGTGTCGCCGAAACTCGAATGGCGACATGCCCAGCGCACGAGCGGCGTCATCGGCGAGGCACTCGCGGGCAAATGTCCCCGCCATATATCCCACGCCGCGGTATGCGCCGATGGGCGTCTTGTTAGTAGCCGCCGCCTTGTAGGTGTAAGCCGCAACTGGTACGTCATAGATGCCCGTTGGGGTCATCACCGCGGCACACCACGGCTCTACGGCCATCGACCACGGTGGCATGTGATACGCCCCGCCGTCGCCGAGCGCGTCGGTACGGACGCCGGTGATCTTGCCGTCGGAGTCGAGAGCGTAGGCGATGTCGACGTACTGCTCGTGGGCGTGGGCGCCGGCGATGAGGTTCTCTCGGCGGTCCTCGATCCACTTGACGGGCCGGCCGAGCTCCCTGGCCAGGAGCGGAAGCAACATCTCTTCCGGATAAACGTGTGCCTTCATGCCGAACCCACCGCCGGTATCGGGAGTGATAACTTCGACGCTCTGCTCCGGGAAACCGAGGTAGGCGGTGAGCATGTACTTCAGGTAGTGCGGCATCTGAGTGTTCGACCACAGACGCAGGGCCTTGGACGCCCATTCATAGTCGGCGATCACGCCCCGAGTCTCCATCGGCGCCGCCGAGACGCGACAGGTGTAGAACCGACCCTCTACGACTTGGTGAGCCTGATCAAACGCCGCTGTGACGTCACCAAAGCTCGCGGAGCCGTTGAGTCCTAGGTTGTCCGGGAGTTGTGGGTTGGCGACCGGACCGCCGGCAGCCGCGGCGTCCATGTTGGTCACGGCAGGAAGTTCCTCGAAATCCCAGTCGATCAGCTCGCAGGCGTCCTCGGCCGCGTAGCGCGAGTCAGCCACGACGACGGCGACAGGCTCACCTACGTAGAGGACTTCGTCTACTGCAAGCAGTGGCATCGTCGTCGGGACACAGCCCTCGACAGCCATCTCACCGACGAGACCCTCACAGAAGGGGGCGACGTCCTTGCCGGACCAAGCCAGTGCAACACCGTCAGCATCGCGGATGGCGGCCAGGTCGAGGTTGGTGATGCGTGCGTGTGCAACTGGACTACGCACGAACGCCACGTGCAGTTGGCGCGGGAGGTCGATGTCGGCGATGAATTCGCCACGGCCGGTGAGCAGGCGCGGGTCTTCGGATCGAAGCACTCGCGTTCCGACCGAGCGAGCCGCGACGACCGGCGTCCTCATGTGCTGATGACTGTCGAGCTTCTTCACTGGTCATCGCCCTTCGTGTCGATCTGCCCCTCGGCGACCGCCTGCTCGATGGCAGAGACGATGGTCTGGTATCCCGTGCACCGGC
>DOWL01000036.1:10758-14649 GCA_003519585.1 Nocardioides sp.
TATCCCGTGCACCGGCATAGGGAACCCGCCACCGTCTCGACGATGTCCTCCCGTGACGGGCTGGCGTTCTCCTCAAGTAACGCTGTTGCCGTCATGAGGAAGCCGGCCGTGCAGAATCCACACTGGAGCCCGTGCTGCTCGCGGAACGCTCGCTGAAGGGGGTTCAGTTCGTGGCCGTCGGCAAGGCTCTCGACGGTGCGGATGTGACGACCTTCGGCCTGCACTGCGAGGGTGAGACAGGAACGCGCCGGGAGGTCGTCCAGCAGAACCGTGCACGCCCCGCACACACCGTGCTCACATCCGAGCTTGGTGCCCGGAAGCTGTGCATCCTCACGGATGAAGTCAGCCAGCGTCCGGCGTGCCTCTACCGTTGCTCGGTAGCGGCGCCCGTTGATCGTCATGGAGACGTCCAGGCGCTCCTCCGGGGTGATGGACACGTCAGGCTCCGTTCCTGAGTTCGCGCACGGCACGCCGTACGAGTGATGCAACCAGCTTTCGGCGATATTCACTGTTGCCATGGATATCCGAGATGGGGTCTATCGACGCAGCTGCCGCTACCGCCGCCTCGTCCGCGGTGACGTCGGTCATAGGGACCTCCGCCAACAGACGCTCAACCTCCGCGAGCCTTCGAACCGAGCCCACCGCGGCACCGACTGCGACCCTCGGATCCAGAAGCACTCCATCGCGTGGGATTCCAGTAGCGGCGACGAGGGCGAGACCGTAGTCGCCCTTCTTGACCGCAGCTTCTTGGAACGACCATGCGGTGCGCGTGGCGGGTACTGAGACATGGGTCAGAATTTCGTCCTCCGCGAGAGTCGACGTGAATGGCCCGACGAAGAATTCGTCGGCTTCGATCGTCCTTCGCCCGCGGGGACTCACAGCGTGCATCGTTGCGCCCAAGGCGAGCAGGATGGTCGGCCACTCACCGGACGGGTCGGCGTGCGCAGTGCTGCCGCCGAGTGTCCCGCGCGATCGAATTTGCGGATGCGCGATGTGGACAACCGCTGATGACAGGATCGGCAGACGCTCCGCAATCACGGCGGAGCGCTCGATTTCTCGGTGCGTCACACGGGCACCGATTAGCAGAGATGTGCCCTCGTCCTCGATGTTTCCGAGGCCCGGCACATGCTGCAGGTCGACCAGAACCGAGGGAGCAGCCAGCCGCATCGCAAGGAGCGGCATCAGGCTCTGACCACCCGACAGCACCTTCGCGTCCAGGTCGGACGCCAGGTGCGCGACCGCGTCGTCGAGCGTCCTCGGTGCGACATAACGGAACTTGGGTGGCTTCACGGCGTACTCCCTCAATCAGTGGTGAGTGATGGCATTAACGAGTGGCCGACCGGGCCCGTGCCGAGGCGTATCCGGCGGCGAAGACACTGATCAGAGCCGCTACAACGCTGACAAACGCCCCACCGGTCGGGAGGGACTTGGCCCACGACATGCCGCCCGCCAGAGCGAGGACGTCGAGCACGTCGTCGTCGCGGTCGCTGACACGCCCTCCGGTCACGTTGGATGCCGGAGGCGCCACCGGCGGGACGGGCGCTGCCGCGGGCTGGGGCTGGGCGGCTCCGGCTGCGTCCGCAGCAACGGAGTCAGCAGACGTGGATGTGGTCAGCGCGCCTTCGGCTGCAACCATCTCTTGCAGCCGCTGCGCGAACAACGTCATGAGTGCTCCGCTCACGTCGGCGAGCACTCCTCGTCCGAACTGCGCAACCTTTCCCGTGAGGGCGAGTTCCGTCTCGACCACCACTCGCGTACCCCCACCCTTGGGGTGAAGTGTGGCACGGACGTTGGCCGTCGCGTCCCCTTGACCGCGGGCGTCCTTGCCACGCGCGAGGAGGACCGCGGTGCGCGCCTTCTCGTCGAGTTCCTTGAACTGTGCGACGCCCTTGTACTCGGCGGTGATTGGACCGACCTTGATCTTGGCACGCCCGTGGAAGTCGTCGCCCTCTACCGAAGTAATCGATGCGCCAGGAAGACATGGCGCCACCTTTTCCAGATCGGTGAGCAGCGTCCACGTCTTTTCAGGCGGAAGCGCTACTTCGAACTCATTGAGCAACTGCATCAGATTCTCCCTTTTGGCTGGGCGCCGCATTCCAATATTGCGTCAGTCGCAACGGGGGAGCGGCGTCGGGTGGGGCCGTGCCCCGGATTACGCGGGTTTGGGTAGGCCGAAACGGAACTCGGCCGCTCCTGGGGGAAACTCTCCCCCGTGCTGCAGAGCATTCGCCATGGCTCGCACCTTGGTCAGGTACGCCTGGCCCACGGCCAGCCTCTCGGGTTCCCAGGCGGTCAAGGCCTCCCGGACGTCACCCGACGCTTCAACGAGCCGGTCAGCAAGCGCCCATGCATCGGCAGCTGCTTTAGCAGCTCCGGCCGCGGCGTGCGGTCGGGGGGTGAATGCGGCATCCCCGATCAGTGCGACCCGGTCGAAGGCCATCTGGGACACATCCGCGTCTGCGACGATGGTGACGAACGGCTGTGGAGCACCGGTGATGAGGTCACGGAAGACGGGCGCCAACTCGTTGGTCGCTCTGCTGTGGAACTGTTCCAAACTCGACGCCGGCAACGCCACGAAGTGTACGGAGACAGGTCGTCGACTCCCGTCGTTCGCCGTCATGAGCTCGTCGAGAGCTGCTCCAGCATCGACGTTCCAGTACCACTGGAAGTTGAGTCGCGTTTCGCCCGTGACCTCGCCTTCGGATGAAACCTGACTGATGGGATAGGCGATGATGTGTCCGTCGGGAAGCAGTCCGTAGGTGAAGGCATCCTGGAAGAAGTCCCACGTCTCCGGCGAGACGTCGCGCTGGTCAACCATTCCCCGCCAGGTGACGTAGCCGGCATAGTCGGGCTTCCTGCCGAGTAACTGGGCTCTCGCCACGGAGCCGCCGCCATCCGCGCATACGACGAGGTCAGCGGTGACCTCGGTTCCGTCGGCGAAACTCGCCGAAGCGCCCTCCACTCCTGGCGTCACCCGAACGAGTTCCTTACCGAGGTGGTAGCGCTCTGTCCCGAAAGCGTCGAGCAACTTCTGGTAGACGGCGTTGTAGGCCGTGAAGCGCCACCCCGCATCTACCTGCCCTGCGTTGCGCCCGGAAGCAGCGTCGAAGTAGCGCATCTCGTGGCTAGGGACGCTGATGTCGTCCAGCGTGGTCGAGGTGCGCTCCAGCAAATATCGGACCAGCTCGGGTTGAACCACGATCCCAGTGCCGAAGCCGGAGAGCAGCGTTTCGCTCCGCTCGTAGACATCCACTTCACAACTGGCGTCACGGAGCACGTTCGCTGCCGTCAGACCCGCGATCGAACCGCCGACCACGGCGACCTTCGGCCCGCTCATCCCGTACCTCCTTGTCCGTCTCTCGTCGCGCTCAGTTGTCACGCAGCGGCAGAGCGATGGGGCGGAGCGGTGCTCCACTTGCGCCGCGCAGTCGGATGGGCGCAGCGATCAGACAGAACTCGTTGACGCCGTCTCGCGACAGGTCCTCCAGATTGACCAGTTCGATCATCGGGACACCGGCCTCCGCAAGGAAGTGGCAGTGCCCGGGCAGCCAGTTGTCGTCGTGCTGAGACGGGCCGACCTCGACGCACTCCTGGTCTGCAGCGATTGCCGAGATTCCCTGACCGGTGAGCCACTTGGCGGCCTCAAGGCTAAGTCCGGGGGGATTTCCGAGGACCTTGGACCCGTCGGGCCAGAAACCCATGCGTCCGGTCCGGATCATCGCCACGTCACCCGGCTGCAGGGTGATGCCCTCATCCGCGAGCACCTTCTGGCAGTCCTCGACGGTGATGGCGTACGAGTCCGGAAGACAATCGAGCTGGTGGCTCTTGGCGACATCGATCAACACACCCCGGGTGATGATGGGCGGGATGACCTCCGCCCCGCCCTTGGTC
>DOWL01000036.1:14783-32763 GCA_003519585.1 Nocardioides sp.
ACTACCGAGATTGTCCTCGACCGAAAAGCCGTTGTAGATGTGCCCGTCGACGCCGAAGTGGCTCAGGGAATCGATGTGCGTCCCCGTGTGGGTGTACATGAAGACGACATCGCCCGAATAGCAGACGTGCCGGTTGCCGGCCTCTCCTGCCCCGTTCATATTGTCGACGACTGTCCCGGCGGGGGTGTGACTCATGAACAACTGGTAGCTGGGGTCGCCTGCTGCTTGGAAACTCGGCATGCCGACGAAGTAGTCGATACTGAGGTCGTAGCTCTTGGTCCCGTCGACCCGCGCCAGGATGGCAGCGGAGCCTTCACCACTGAGGTGGTTGAGAGCCCCAAGCTGGTCCTCGGGTCCCCAAGGACTGGTGGCGACCTTAATGCCGGCCCGAGCCATCAGGCGTCCTCACGCACGAAGTCCACGACGGCGCGCTCGGCCAGCTTTGGCTTGAGCTTGGCCACGACCTCGAGATGGAACTCGTCGACCGAGTACTTCTGCAGGTCATCCCAGGACTCGAAGTCGTTAATCAGCACGCCGCTGAAGGGCTGGCCGTTGTCGCCCGGGTCGCCCTCATGCGCGCCGAGCTCCCAGTATCGGATGTAGGGGTACGGCTCGCGAAGGGTCTTCAGCAACTCGACGACGTCGTCGTTGCTGTGACCCTCGGCCACACGCCAAGAGAAGACGTGGCGAATCATGGGGAACTCCTTTGCTAACGCTTGGGTGCGCGAACTGCGCAGCGTCAGTCTGAAAGCCGACCATTCCGATCGCCTCTGCATGCTCCGACAAGATGGACGTCGTCTTTGTGGGATTGCTGAGGTGCTGGTCAAGGTCAGGCGGGGAGTCCACCCAGGAACTCCTGGTCACTCAGATCCCTGTCTCGCCTTGGCTGTTCTCCCCGAGGATGGAGAGTTGACGATCGCTGGCGTCCTGAAGCACGTCGGCCAGGCGAAGGGCGACTGCAAGCTCGTCGCGGCGGTCATTGATTGGGAACCCGAGCCGGTCCTCGATCGCCTTGAGACGGTACGCCACGGTCCTCTCATGCACGCGGATGCGAACAGCGGTAGCGGCCGCGTTCTGGCCCGTGTGGAAGTAGGCCCTCAACGTCTCGCGCAGGAGCTGTGTGCGCGCATCGTCCTCTCCGATCGGTCCCAATTCACTCATCATGAAGTCCCGAGCGGCCGGCGCGTCTCGAAGTACGACGCTCTCCAGAGCGACGTCGCGATAACGCGTCACAGGTTCAGACCGAAGGCGCCCCACTCGGCAGGCCTGCCATGCCTGCCGGTGTGCACGACGGAAACCCTCAAGTCCGTTCAGGGGTCCGCCGATGGCCACGAAAGTTGCGGGCGGCGGTTGAAATCCTTCGAACTTCCGTTCGAAGGATTCGCAAAGTCGGCTACTGCCCAACCAGGCAAGCGAGGTCCCGCCCGTGCCTTCGACCACGAGCAGCGACGCATCCAACAGCACTGCTAGGGACTTGAGTGCGACCCTTGGCGCACTCCCCCACACCACGACAGCCAGGTGATCAACCTTGAGGTTGTAGCCAAGTTGCTCGGTGTCAGTCGGAACTCCATTCAGGAGGTCCGTGACGACCGCGCGACGCTGCCGGTCCCTACTGTGGAAGAAGTACGCTGACTTCTCCTGCTCGTAGGTCGCCACTACGTCGTGCGTGATGCGGTCGTTCCATGCGAAGTGATACTCCGCAGCCTGCTTCAAGACGGCAATCTGACGGGGACCCGCAGGGACGATGCGTACGGCCGTTTCGAGGATCCAGTTCCACAGGACGACTTGTCCGATCCGGCGGGTCAGAAGAAGGTCGGTCAATTCGACACCAGCCTGCGCTGCGACCCTCGCTTCCTCCAGAGCCCCTTCGGAGGCCCCCTCTGGGAGCTGTCGAGCGTTGCGAAGTCCGTGAATGACGCTCGTGAGGGCGCCTGTGATGCTAGGAAGTTCGGTCTCAAGCAACATGGGGTCGTTGCGGCGGTAGTAATTGGGAGCACCGGAGCGGCAGCGCTCCCTGACTTCCTCGCTGATCGAGGGAATGCTCAAGATGAGCGAATCCGCGACCGCCCTCAGGTCGTGCTCGATCGACATAGGTGAATTGTAGGGGCTCAAGTCACACGTCCGAGCGGCTTCCTATGCCGCCCGAGAACTCTCGGGCGGCCGCCCCAGGGGGAGGAGGGACACCCTCCCCCTGGTGGCGGATCAGGAGACGCCCCACACCTTCTTGAAGATGGGCTCATACTCGATGCCAGTCGACCATGCCTCGCCCTCGGGCGGCAGGTCGTTGTCGTGATCGAACATCGAGATGCCCACGCCTGACGGCACGCTCTCTTCGCCGGCGAAGTAGCGGTTGATCATGTCCGCGGCCGACCAGGCCTCATAAGCGCCGTCGTAGGTCCAGCCGGCGTCCTGACCCTTGTTCTTTCGGACGAGATCGATGTTAGCCGCATAGCCGCTGCCGGATACAACCTCCAGCGAGTCGTTGCGTCCTGATGCCATAACCGCCGCTGCGCCGCCTGCCGTCACGAGGTCGTCGTAAGACAGAGCCATCCCATTCGCCTGGGGGTTCCGGAGAAGTGCGGTCGAGATCTTCTCCTGCAATACGGGCCCGAAGTCAGCCAACCGGATGGGGAGGGTCGTGACCTCGCAGTCCGGGCACTGCTCCTTCATAGCCTTCTGGAAGCCGTCGTGCACAGCCTTGGTGATCACGAGCTCGGTGTTGCTGACCTCGATCACGTTGGCCTCGGACCCGAGCTTGGACAGCAGCCACGTTGCCTCGGCCGCACCGAGACCCTCGCCCCATTCGATGAAGCTTCCTTCAGAGAACTCCAGACTCCGCTCGTAGTACGACGGTTCGCTCGGGTCGACATCGCTGCAGTCGGCGGCCTCCTGGGAGAAGACCGGGATGCCTGCCTTCTTGGCCTCGTCGAGGGCGGTCTTCACGAGCGGGCAATCGATCGAGTAAAGCCAGATTGCGTCCACGTTCTGCGAAACGGCCTGACGAATACCCTCTTGATACTCAGAGGGCTCGTACTTCCCATCATAGATGGAGAGATCCCAACCCAGAAGCTCGGCAGCCTCCTTTGCACCGTTCGCCGCGGCCGTGCCTGTCGGAGACTGAGTCCCCGACATCACGAGCGCCACCCTGTAGCCAGGCTGTGCCTCGGGTCCTGTCGACGCGGGCTCGGTGAAGGTGCCGTCGCCGTAGAGCTTCTCGATGGCCTCGGTTGCCGACTGCGCCACCTCGTCGTCGCTGGAGGCGCTGGTGGCCTGGCCACCGGATTCGGTGCTGCAATTGCTCGCAGCTCCCATCACCGCAAGCACCAGGACCACGCCCGTGACGCGGCGGATCCGTGAGCCAAGTGTCAGATGCATGTCGTTTCTTCTTTCGAACAGTGTGCGGGGTCAGGTGCGAGCACCTGTCGGATGTCAGCGGCAAGTCGCACGCCGAATGATGCCGCTGGTGATGGAGGTCCGAGAGACAGATCGGTGACGCGCGAGGCAGGTGTGCCTGACTCGGTCCAGCAGCGCTGGTGGGTTGGCGCCGCTGGTTCAGTTGCGGGGTAGGACAGGAGGGTGTTCCCGAGTTGGTGGAGCAGCGGGAAGATCGTCGGCGTCGGACGAAGCTGCACATGGCCCTCCTTGTGAGAGTGAGAGACATCTTGGGGGGCACGTGCAGCAGCATGCGTTGCCGAGATTCGACGAATTTGGCGTGACGCCTGTCACCTTCCTGCAATTGCACCCTGGGCTCTCGCGGCGTCGTACGACGAGTGACGATCGCGCCGCTGGGCGGGGTCGTTACTCGTTGAAAGTGCCGGCTCTGGCGTCGTTCACCGTTCGTTCAGGCACGAGTGCTGTCGTGTCAGGACACGTCCCACGTCCTTGAACCCCGACTCGTAGTCGATGTCTGTCTGCCTACCCTCTCCCTGTGTGGGCAGACCGTGCCACGGTCGAAGACGGCGCCGCCCACCACCTGCCTGGTCTAGTCGGACCAGTACACGGTTCACAGCGTCCCCGGCCTAACTGCCATAGCCGACGCCGTGGGCGAAACCTGCGTCTGACCATGGCTGCTGTGGAGGCGGTCGACCTTCGCGGGGAAGCTCTTCCCGGCAATGGCGTGCAAAGTGTGCTTGCGCCCGGAGCCCATCACTGCCGCCGAACCACCAGCAGCCATCAGGTGGTCGTAGGAGAAGCCACGCCCAGCCGGCAGCCGCCGCCGGGTGGGGTGGTCCCGAAGGCTGATAGCTGCTAGGTCAAGTGGTTAGCTCGCGACTTCTGTCCGCACGCGATCGGCAGTCTCCAGAGCACCCTCGATATAGCCGGGAAATAGGAGGGAAACGTCCGACCCAGCGAAGTGCACGCGACCGTGCGGCTCGCCGAGCGATTTGTGGGCGCGTGTCACCTGCCCGATGCGTGGCGACACCCAGGGCGCACGCACGTAGGGGTCCGCGCACCAGTCGTGGTAGTCCGTTCCAACGACGACTGCCTCCGGCAGATAGTGGTGGACCGCTGCCTCGATCGCGTCGTTGTCGGCGGGGTCGAACGAATCTCGGTCCGTGAAACCGACCAGGATGCGGCCGCCGTCGGAGGCGGGTAGGTAGTCATACAGAGTGGGAAGGACGCCGTCGCCAGTGCACGAGATTCCTTCGGGGACCCCCTGCACGTGGATCAGGAGCTTGAGTCCCCTGCCTCCATGCCCTTCAGCCACGACATCGGCCCGCGGTCCCGACAAGGGTGGCTCGAATCGGAGTTCTCGCATGCAGTTCAGGGGCGTCGCGACGACGACATGTTTTGCCCTCAGCGAGCGATCTGCGCCGTACGTGAGATCGACCCAGCCAGCTTGCTGGTGCAGCGCGTGCACCGCTTCACCCAGCCGAAGATCGGCCACCTCGTTGGCCATCGCGGTCGTCAGTGTGCCGGTGCCGCTGGTCATCACCTCGTCCAAGGACAACAGCACTCCGAGCACGGAGTAGTCGTGTGATGCGATCAACTGCAGGACCCAGAGGGCTGAGGCGTCCTCGACGCGTTGGCCCATCATGTTCCAAATCCACGATCGCAGGAGCTGGCTGGTAACGGGCGGCGGATCCAATGCATTCAGGTAGTCGTTCGCCGAGATGTCGAGATCCTGGAGGTTCTGGTTCTCAAGGCCTGCGTGAGGGTCGATGCGGTGAGCGTCCCTGATCAAGCGGTAGAGAATCCTCTCAGCCTCGAGGAACTCTTCAGGCGGGATCGGGAAAGCAGCGTTGTGCTCACCCAGCGCCAAGCGGTTCCGGAACACCTTGAACGGCGCGGCGGGCTGTGTATCGATGTTGTAGCGATCGACCTCTGCGGCGAGGCGGGCATGGTGATGGCGGTGGAAGTAGGCTCCGCCGACTTCGACGGTAGTCCCGGGGTCGGTGATCGATTCTCGGCTGAACGCACGGCCTCCGACTCTTTCGGCTGCTTCAAGCAACACGACCGAGCGGCCATCTACGCTCAGATCACGTGCCACCCGCAGCCCGGCGAATCCGGCTCCGACGACTGCGATCTCGACGCTGTCGACCATGCTGTTTCCTCTCGTCGTCTTGGTAGACATCTTGGCGAATCGCTGGGACGTGCTCCGTTACCCGGATCTGACGAAAGACGGGCGACCCCTATCACCTTCCGACAACAACTTCGCGGCCGCGATGCGTATGGTCGGCGGACCCATTCGAAAGGAATTGCATGACCCAGCCACCGCCGACACCGCTCGCACCTGCCATCCATCGTGGAGCAGCGGATGCCAAGCCGCTGTCGGTGTAGTTTCTCATCGGCGGGTCGGCTGAGATGGCTCCTCCATTCCGCACGCTGCCACGCCGTGCGGGTTCCGTCCCCGATGTAGTCGGTCCGGTCCCGCACGGTCAACGGTCACAGATCGCTCCCGTCATGGTCCAGGCGGAGCTATGGTCGCGCAGGCGAGCGCTCCCCTTCACCTAAATGGCTCCAACGTTGGTGTCGGTGGCGCATGCACGAGCTCTCCACCTCGCGGTGGGGGTTGGGTCAGCGCCGCCTGAGAGGTTCCAGCGTGGGCGGTAGTTCGCGCATCTGCATCCTGACCATGACGGCAGCCTGCGAATCTCGGTCCGCGGTTCGGTGATGGAGCAGGAGGTCGACGCCGAGTGGGGTATCCCGCATCCCTCGTCCGGACGCGTTTCTGGTGTTCGGTCCCGCGACCAGAATGAACTGGAGATCGTGTGGTTCCTCGCCCAAGAGAGTTTATGAGTGAGTATCAGCTACTTGAACCGGTCGACGAAGACCGGTTCCCAGCGGCGCACCAGTTCCAGGATGGCGGACTCGCCTCATCGTCAACCTCCCTGGGTATCAGGGCATAGCATGGCGGTCTTACATGGAACCGACACCAGGGAGCCTCACACCTCATGACCCATCCTGCTGTCCGTCTCGTCGATATACGCGATACGCCGCTGAGCGTGGAAGAGGTTCTTCGTCCGCTAGACGATGCCACGTCGGGCGGGCTCGTACTGTTCGTCGGGCGCGTACGCGACCACGACGGCGGTCGCTCGGTTGACGGGCTCGAGTACTCGGCTCATCCGACTGCGTTGGAGCACCTGGCACACGTGTGCGCGGCGGTTGCGGAGGAGCACGACGTGAATGGCGTTGCAGCTGTTCACCGTGTGGGGACGTTGGCGATCGGAGACACCGCTGTCGTAGTTGCGACGACCTCTGCTCATCGTGGTTCCGCCTTTGCGGCTTCACGGATGCTTATCGACACGCTTAAGGCAGAGGTTCCGATCTGGAAGCATCAGCAATTCCGCGACGGCACCGAGGAGTGGGTCGGCGCACCGTAGCCCGCAAGACTTCGATGTTCCACACGTCTCAGTCCGCAATGCACAGTCCGTCAAAGGTCTCGAGGATGCTTGCTGTTTGTCACAAGGCGGCCCGTAGGCCCGCTCACTAGTTTCAGAACGTGGCTCGAACTCGCTGCGCCCTGCAGGCGCTCGTCCGTCTCCTAGATACCCGATCCACCCGACGTGAGGGTTGATGTCCATGTCCCTCGCTGATCAGCACAAGGTCCTATTCGAACCCATCTCAATCGGCCCGAAGACACTTCGAAACCGCTTTTTCAATGTTCCTCACGGCACCGCCTACGGGGTCCGTCGACCGTCCACATGGGCCTCGTTCCGCGGCATCCGCGCAGAAGGCGGCTGGGCAGCAGTGTCGACGGAGTTCTCCAGCGTCGGCCCGAGCAGCGACGAGTTCCCGCTGCACTCCAGCGACATCTGGGATGACGAGGATGGGCGACGGCACAAGCTCATGGTGGACGCCGTCCATGCCCATGGCGCCCTCGCAAGCATCGAACTTCACCATGGCGGCACGCACGCCATGCGTAGGTTGTCACGAGAGCCGGCCTTGTCGCCGTCCGGCCTAGCGGGTGAGTTGCCTCCACCCGCAGGGCCTCTCGGCACCCCGAAAGTGATGACCTTCGAGGATATCGAGCGGGTGACGCAGTCCTTCGTCGACGCGGCTATACGAGCACGCGACGTGGGCTACGACATCGTGGATGTGCTCGCGGGATATGGGTATCTCTTCGCACAGTTCCTGTCCCCGTTCCACAACCATCGCACCGACAGATACGGCGGGTCGTTGGAGAACAGGGCCAGGTTCTGGATCGAGACTCTCGGGCGAATCCGCGACGCCGTAGGGGCCGACTGCGCCGTCGCGAGCCGTATGTCGCTCCAGACGCAGGGTCCGTGGGGCCACACGCTGGACGACAGCGTGGCGCTGGTACGGATGGCTGATCCGCTAGTCGACTTCTGGGATCTCAACGTCGGATCCGTCCTTGATTGGGGTAGCGACATCAGCCCGTCGCGGGTCATCCCCGAAGGACACAACATGGATCTCTTCGCGCGCATCCGAAAGGCCACCGAAAAGCCCATCGTCGGGGTATCGAGATGGACGAGTCCCGACTTGATGGCCCAAGCAGTGCAGTCCGGGTTCATCGACATCGTCGGATCTGCCCGCCAGTCGATCGCCGATCCATTCTTCCCTCAGAAGGTCTATGAGGGTCGTGTCGAGGACATCCGGGAATGCATGGGCATCAACCACTGCATCAGCAGTCTCGATCGGGGCAACATGGGGTGCGCTCAGAACGCCACCGCAGGCGAGGAGTACAGGCGCGACTGGCACCCAGAGCGGTTCCAACCGCTCGAACGCCCAGACGTGAGCGTCTTGGTCGTCGGCGCAGGCCCGGCTGGCTTGGAAGTAGCAATCAGCCTGGCGAGGCGAGGAGCCGAGATGGTGCACCTCGTGGACTCGTCCGACCAGATCGGTGGCCACCTCCGGCCAGTACTCGACCTACCGGGACTCCGGGAGTGGGGACGCTTCATCGATCACCGGATGATCCAAATCGCCAAGCTCCCCAACCTGCAGTTCATCTCATCGACGACCCTGAGCGCCGATGACGTCCTCGACTATGGGGCTTCTCACGTGGTCATCGCGACAGGTGCCCAGTGGTCGGAAACAGGGATCGCACCAAGCACACACGCGCCGTTGGCCGGCGTGGCCGACCTCCCTTGGGTGTTCACACCCGAGCGGTTACTCGTTCGCGGCGACCGGCCAGTCGCGGGATGTAGCGTGGTTGTCTACGACGCCGAGGGCGGCTACATGGGGACGGGTCTTGCCCAGCTCCTTGCCGACGAAGGTTACAAGGTCTCTGTCGTGACGCCGCACGTTCAAGTCGCAGCAGAGGGTGACCTTACGCTGGACGGGCCCGCGGTTCGTGCGTCCCTCCACGCCAGGGGTGTAACCATGTACCGAAACGTCTGTCTGGCAGAGGTGGGCGACGGCGTACTGCAAGGGACAGGCGAGTTCGAAGAACCCTTCTCGCTCGAGACCGAAGCCCTCGTGCTGGCGACAATGCGGACCCCGGTCGACGATCTGTATAGGCGCCTCGTCAGTGACCAGAGCGCACTCGAAGGATCAAGGATCGAAGCCGTCTACTGCATCGGCGATGCGCTGTCGCCGCGCCCACTGGCCGACTCGATGTTTGACGGTCACCGCTTAGCACGTGAGTTCGAGTCGCTAGACCCGTCGGTGCCACTTCCCTACAAACGCGAGTTGTTGCACCTCATGGACGGACACGACCGTCCTGCATGAAACACTAACAACACCGAGGTCCGACGTCCGGCCGCCTCGGAACGCGTCAGGGTCGAAGCAGAGCAGAGGCTCTGGTTTCGATGTCCCCGCGACGCGATCATTCGGGAAGGCCATTACTGACTCTCTGCCAAGCAGAGCAACTGCCGGTCGAGACCCTCACCCAGAACTCAGATGGATGGTCGACTTCATCGAGCTGACCGCTCGCGATTCGGCAACCACGGTCAAGTACGACCACTTCAGCAGCACCGACCGCACGCTCGTTGTGCACCAAGGCCCTTGGAACACGTGGTTCGATCAAGCAGAGATGCGGGCATGGATGACCGTGTGCCCCGGTCAAAACTGAAGCTGTTCGGCCAGTCGGCTGCGTTCCGACTTGGCAGCGGCGATACCGGCCATAGATCGAGCCGTGACGCAGGCGCCATCGCGCTGACCCGATCACCCGATGTGCCGCGACTATCCGCCCATCGCTGACGTCGGCCGCTCGGGCTACCGGGCCAGCCTTGTGGCTTCGGAGTGCAGGCTGAGATGTTCCCGGCGCTCCGGACATGGCAGCTGAGGTTCCCAAGTAGCCGACCTGCGGCCGCCCGACCCGGGAACCTCAGCTCAGTTGTCACCGAGGACGATGTGCTCCCCACCGTCAGCACCGCGTCGCCTTTCTCTGCTGACGGTGAGGAGTCTGCCGGCTCACCAAGCGTCCTACGCTCAACGAGAAGCCCGGCCATCATCGAGAGACCACGGTCCACGAGCCGTCCACCAGGAATCGGTCCTTCGCTGCCGCGATGACGACGTCCGCGACGCGGTGCTCAGAGGTCGAGCACCAGCCTTCGCGAGGCGGATCGCGACACACACACCATCAAGGAGTCGCCACACGCTTGCTCCTCGGGCGTGAGGACGGTGTCGCGGTGGTCGGGAGTCCCCTCGACGATGAATGTCTCACAGGTCCCGCAGGTTCCTTCGTTGCAGGAGGATAGGACGTTTACGCCGACCTTCGTTAGAGACTCCAGTATCGACTGGCCCGGAGGAACTGTAACAGTCAGCCCCGACTTGGCCAGTACTACCTCGAATTCTCGCTCTGAAGTGGGCTGAGGGCGTGCGCGAGGCTGGAAGCGCTCGACCCGGAGGCGCTCGGCACTGCCACACCACGCGGCAGCTTCTTCGGCGGCGTCGAGCATCGGCTCGGGGCCACAGCAGTAGACGAGCGCGTCCGGCCCCACATCCCTCATGATCTCCCCGAAAGGGATCAAACCGCACTCGTCCTTCGGGAACAGGCGCACTCGGTCAGGGTGATCGTTGAGGAGCTCGCCGGCGAGGAACATGTCCTGCCGTGTTCGAGCCCCGTAGTGGAGGACCCAGTTCGCCCCGGCAGCCTCGGCGTCCTCGATCATCGGGATCAGTGGCGTGATGCCGATCCCTCCCGCGAGGAAGACGTACTCGCGAGCGGGCGTTAGCGGGAAGCGATTTCGCGGACCCCTCGCCTCGACGACCGCCCCGGTTCCCAGCTTGTCGAAGACGAACCGCGAACCACCCCGCCCATGGGCCACCAAAAGGACTGCGATCCGCCAGGTGTCGTCGTGGAGGCCGCCGCACAGTGAGTACTGCCGCACCAGGTCAGCTCCGAGCACCAGGTCGACGTGCGCTCCGGGCGCCCACGAAGGGAGGACACCTCCTCCAGCTTCCCGCAACTCGAGAACGGCTACGTCCCCGCGAACCTCCCTACGAGCCACCTGGAGCAACAGGTTCCTCTCCGTCGCGACGGGGGACGAGGCGTCGTCAACCGCGGGTAGCGACATCGGCGTAGCTGCGGACGACGAGCTCGTGAAACTTTAGGATCATTTCGTCAGCGGGCGATGAGAGCTGCCCGTGACTCATCATGCCTGACCGCAGGCCCGCGTTCTGAAGTCGCACGGCGTCCGCGTCCTCGCCCATTGTCCGCTCCCACATGTTCTCCCAGTCGACAGCGAATGCGGGGTCGAGGCCCTTCCGCGCCCACGTGTGGCTCACAAAGCGCGTCTTGTCAACGGCGACGGGGACCGTGTAGCCCGCGAAGATGTGATAGTCGTCCTTGCTGAAGAACGAGCCGGGGTGAAGGTAGACGTAGCGCTCCCCGTACGTCGGGTCCATCCCGTGCCGAGCGAGCACCGGCCCTGACTCGCGGTATCCATTGATCGCGCCGACAAGATTCTGGGTGACCCGGACCTCACGATCCTTGAGTGACTTGAACTCAGCGTCGAAACTTTCAGCGTGGATCGTGGGACAGTGGTAGCACTCGTTGGCGTTCTCGCACCACGCCTTCCAGTTCGCGTCGATGTCGATCGAGGTCACTCCCCGGTACTCGTAGTCCCCGTCGTTAAACGCGAGTTCCCACTCGGTTCCGAGGTCCTCGAGCTCCGGAAACGCGTCCGCGAGCGACTCGGCATCCGGGTCGGGGTTCACGAAGACGAGACCGTTCCAAATGTCGACCGATGCGGGCTTGAGGGCGACTCCCTTCCCGCTGAGCTCTTCCTTTGAGCACAGAGGCGCTGCACGAAGGGAGCCGTTCAGGTTGTAGGTCCAGCCGTGGTACTGACATTGAAGTAGTGGAGAGTTCCGGTTCTCCAGAGCCACGGGATAGGCGCGGTGCTGACAGATGTTCACCAGAGCACGGAGCAGGCCATCGCGCCCACGCGTCACCACGATCGGAACCTGGCCGACGTCAGCCAGAAGTTGGTCGCCGGGTTGGGAGACCGAAGACAGTGGTCCCGCCAGCTGCCAAGCATATGGAAACACCGACGTCAGCTCGAACCGGAAAACGTCCTCATCGCGATACCAGCGAGTCGGCAGTGTCAGGTGGTCGGATCGCCTGCGTTGGTAGTGCGCGACCTCGGCCGCAATCCTAGGCGGGACTACGTTGCTCCTCTGCGGCTTCGAGCGGAACGCGAGTTGAGACTCTATGGCTGTCATCTGCGGACTCCATCCTTGAACTGACGTTTTCCGTCACTCTATCCCCATCACTGAGCACTGACTATCGTTCAGGTCAGATTTTCTGCATCTCGCCGCCACTCAGTCATGCCCGACAGATTGGCCTACCCCGAGCTCGGTGAGCCGACGTACGCCGACCCCGCAGGGACTGGTGCGTTCGAGGTGATCCGAGCACAAGGACGCCCTCGCCAAGGCCGGACCCCAGGAGCCCCACGGGCCAGCGCTCTCCGTAGGAGACGCGCGGGGATTCGGTATGTCCCGCGACGAACTACTAACGTCCGCGCTTCGCAAGGCGCGACGAACGCCCCTCCTATGCTGGCCTCGTGGAACACAACGAAGGAGGACAGCCGAGAACAGCCTTAGACGGCTTCGACGCAGTGGACCGTAGCCTCATCGAAGAGCTGCAGCGTGACGGACGTGCGTCATACAAAGAGCTCGCTGCGAGCTGCCACGTGCCTGAGGCCACGGTACGACGTCGGGTCAATCGACTGCTCGACAGCGGAGTAATCAATGTTGTGGGCGTCCTGAACACGCTCGCGTCCGAGACGACAATAAACGCGCAGCTCCACATAGGGCTCGACCGAGATCCTGAGGCTGTCGCTCGGGAGATGGCGCAGTGGCCTGAAGTCACGTGGGTGGCCCTCACTGCGGGGCCACGCCCCCTGCTGGTCGAGGTGGTGTGTGTCGGTCGCAGCGGGGTGGTCGATTTGGTCCGTCGAGCGCATCAGGTTGACGGGGTTACCAGTGTGCAGAGCGTTGTCTACTTGAAAGTACTCAAGACGATGTACGCCGGGCCGCCGCCCGGGAGTGTCCTGACCTGATGGAACCGATGCGGTCAGGGCCTTCGGTAATCAGCATTGGAAAGTCTTGACTCACGACCCTCCGGTCAGATCGAGCGTTGCAGTGAGGCCTCGCCTGCACCGAGCACTGCGTTGACCTGCCAAAGGGCGCCACGATCTTGCTGTGCCCGTACTCGCCAGTGCTGCCCTAGTGGCATCGACCAGGGGCCGGCAGCAGGACGACCGCGCCCCGCTCCCCCACGACCGACGCTCCGGGAACCATCGGTCGCCACAGGTCGCCCGGCCTGCGCCGCCTCCAGCAGGAGACCGTCACGACCGCCATCCACGTCACCCACGACCAGGAGGAAGCGTCCCTGCCGTCCGACAACGTGGTCGCGCTGGACCACGGTCTGGGAAGCAGAAGGGCAGCCCTGCATCGGACTGCTACCTGCCAACTGATGTCTTCGTCGCCATCCTTCGGCACACCAACATGATCAGGGCATCGCCCGAGAGACCTCGGCCGGACTGACGAAAGGCCGTCCCGTCGCGTCATGCCCGCGCCCACGGGGCTCGAGGCCCACTGCAGCGATGGCTTCCATCGCCACGGATTCGTCATTGTCGGACGTGTCGCCTGACACGCCCACCGCCCCGACGAGCTGACCACTGGCGTCGTCGACCAGCACCCCGCCCGGTACGGGGATGACACGTCCGTCGAGAGCTGCTGTCGCCGACGCGACGAATTGCGGCTGGAGTTCGCCTCGCTCCATGATCGCGCGCGAGTTCATGCCGAGCGCCAGCGCGCCGTAAGCCTTGCCCCGGGCGATCTCGAATCGTCCAATGGGCGAGGCGTCCGATCTCTCCGCCACCACGACGTGCCCTCCACTGTCGAGCACGACGACTGTCAGCGGGCGCAGGTGTAGGCGGCCTGCCGCCGCGTGAACCAACTGTGCGATCTGCCGACCGGTCTCCAGCGATAGTGTCATACCGATTCCTTCTCGTTCTGCCGTCGAATCACCAGCACCAATGACTCAGCTGGGGCCACCTCGGGTCGGCACTCACTCGCAGATCGAGACGGGGAGCACGAACCGCGAATCGTGGGCGGCCGTTCGAGGCAGCGCCCGGGATTGACCGGTTGACACGTCCAGCGCCCGAGCGTCATGCGTGCGTCGCTTTGGACACCGGCGTAAGCGGCAGCACGTGCCTTAGAACACCGTCGTAGTCCTCTTCGCGCCATCCCAGAATGCGTTGTTCTCGAATAAACGGCAGCGGGATCGTCGGATCGGAGGTGTCGATCTCACGGCCGAGGCGGTGACCGTCAAACACAGCCTCAGCGATGACGCGGGGCTCGACGCAGTCGCCGATGCGAAGCAGTTGGGTGATCTCCGCTGCGCTCAGACGTTCCGGGTCGGCTGTCAGTTGCTCGTAGAGGTCATTGCGGGACCGGCGCTGCGTGACGAGCACTACCGAGTCGACGGTCCAGCTAGTCCCGGTGGCTGCGTGATAGACGTTGTGTCCGCGGATCTCTCCCGGCTCGATGGAGCTAAGCGCGTGACTAGTGACTAGCTCTACTCCAAGATCGAGCAACGCGTGCATCACGTGCCCACCTTCGTCCGTGTGGAACAGGTAGGCACCGACCTGGTCGGCGGGGGTGACCAAGATGACCTTCTTCCCCTCAAGGGCGAGCTTCTGCGCCAGGCTCGATCCCACGAAGTAGCCGTCACAGTCGTACACCAGGACTCGGCTGCCATCGACAATCCGTTTGCCGAGCATGACGTCTTCGGGTGTGAACACCATGGCCGAGTGAGTGTCGGCACCCGGGACGGGGAGATGGGTCATCGGGCTGGTGCCGCTACGGTCCCAGGTCGCGCCCGTAGCGATTACGACCGTTGCCGCACCGTATTCCAGGACGTCTTCGAGGTTGAAGTGTTTGCCTGTGAGCACGGTGACGTTCGACATCTTCGCCAACTGCGCTTCTCTGTACTCGACCACTCGTCGCCACGTGCGCATCCCGGGAAGCCGCGACACCCAATTGACGTGGCCGCCTACCTCCGACGCGGCTTCCGCCAGATGGACTGCTTCGAAACCCCGTTCGCCCAGGACACGTGCACATTCCATCCCGGCGGGGCCGGCGCCGATGATAAGAATGGGATCACCGGCACGGTCGGAGGGGTTGAACTTCTCGGGATGCCAACCGCGGCGGTACTCCTCCCCGACGGTGGCGTTCTGGGTGCAAACGATCCGACCGCCGCCATTGTTGAAGCGCGAGACGCACATGTTGCAGCCAATGCACTCGCGGATGTCTTCCGCTCTACCCTCCCGGATCTTGTTCGGGATGAACGGGTCGGAGATCGCCGGGCGAGCGGCGCCGATGATGTCGATCACTCCGTCACCTACCGCCCGGGCCATCAATTCGGGATCTGTGAACCGCCCGACGGCCGCGATGGGCTTCTTCGAATAGGGCCTAACCTGCTCGATGTACTGGCGTTGCCAGAAAGGTTCGAAGAACCGCGAGGAACTGACATCGTCCTCCAAGTGTCCTACTTGCATGTCCCACAGATCGACGATGTCGTCAAGCATCTCGACAGCGCCCACCCCGTCGTCGCTGACCTTGAAAGCCCTGTCCGTGGTGTCGTTGAAGGAATCAAGACAGAATCCGGCCACGATCGCACAGTCGTCGCCGACTGCTTCACGCACCTGTTCCAGGGTCTCCCGCCAGAACCGAGTCCTGTTCTCGAGTGATCCGCCGTACTCGTCGGTGCGGTGGTTCCAGTAGCGCCACAGGAACTGGAGCGGGAGCGAGAATCCTTCTCGTGCGGCAACCTGGACCAGGTCGAATCCGACGTTTCGCGCACGGACCGCTGCATCGACGTACGACTTCTGAATGCGGCGGATGTCGGACTTGTCCATCGCGTAGCAGGAGTGCCCCGACATGGCACTCGTTACCTGTGAAGGTCCACCGGCGGGCAGGCGCGTCACGTAACCGGTGTGGTCGGCACCCATGTACACCAGTTGGACACCGGCCAAGGCGTCGAACTCGTGGACGCGCTCAACCATGAGGCGCAGATTGGCTTCGTCGCGTTCATCGAGCAGCCGTGCTTGGACCCACGGCGAGTCATCGCTCTCCGCGTCGACCGCGCAATACTCGGTGTTGATCGCTGCCCACCCGCCTTCTGCCCGCATCCCGCGCAGGTATGCCTGTGCGCCTGGATACTCGACCCCGAGGCCAGAACAGTGGGGCGCTACGTAGAAGCGATTGCGGAAGGTCTTCGGTCCGACGCGGATGGGTTCGAACAACGGCGCATGGCGGGGGTCCATCGTCATCTCGTCACCGTACGTTCGGGGACTCGCACAGCCCTTCACGGAGACGGCTAAGTCGCAGTCTGCAATGTCGGTCATCTGACAATTGCAGACTTGCGACTGCGCCGAGGAGGCCCCCGATTCGGAGAGGAGTTGCCCGGAGAGCGCAAATACTCACGCCGAAACGTGTTGGACAGCCTTGTCGGATGCGTAGGTCGAAGTACGCGCGCTCCGACACGACCTCCCGTCCACGATCTTGTCGACGAGGGTGTATCGATGGACCGCGCACCCTCCGATCGGTGAGAACCGGTTGCGACGACTGTCTTCAGTTCCGTCTCTACCTGACTCGTGGGCAAACAGGACGTTGTATTCGGTCACATGGCGCCTGAATTCGCCTTGCCCAGAACCGGGGCGTTCAGGAAAGGGCGTGTCCCTGTAGATCATGTCGTCCGAGAAACAGTCGGGCACTGGGTCAATGTCGCTGGCGGGCCCACGCGGCCACGAGCCGGCAAAACATAGACTCGTTGCTTGCTACGACGTCTGCTGGGGAGTTGACACCGCTGAGTTTTGGTAGCGATGTCGCCAGTAGGCGACCGTCAGTCGTCATGGTCATGCGCGTCAGGTACAGGCGGACCGGGCGGCCCCGCTGGCTTAGGCGGGGGGACAAGCTGCTCGTCATCATCACCCGAAACACTTGCGTCTTCGACCTGGGACATCGTTCCTCCTAGTGGTGGAGGAACGAGCGTGCCTTACTGGACGCGCACAACTCTTGCCCCAATCCGCAAAACCGACCTGCGTCTTGACGCAGTACCGACGTTTCCCGGCGGACCAAGACCGTCCAGCGACGGGTCTTTGCAGCGCGAGACCAAGGCGTTGCGGGACGTCCCACCGGCCGGCCCGACCGGGGCACGCATGTGCCGGGCTGGAGCTGAGCCCAACCACTCGCCTTCCACGTCTCGGTCGCGGCTTACCCTAGGTAAGGAATTTGAGCACCGAAAGCGTGATCGGAAAGCCGACCGTATCGTTCAGGGAGCGTACGTAGGCAATGTAGCGGCATCCGACCCTGTTCCACGTCGGGGACCTGCTCTCCGCGGGCCCCGCGGAGAGCCCAATGTCCGACGTCACTGCACGCACGCCTATTCGAACTTGGGATCGAATAGGCACGCGTCTCACCCTGCCCATGAGTATTTCACGCCTCCTCGACCAGCCGCGCCCCTGCGCGGATAGGTCGGAGCACTGAGACTGTATGAAGCGCTAGCGCCAGACGAGGCCCGTAGGACGGGGTTCGACGTGGGATCATGCACGGGTGAGTTTCACCGTTGAATCCCTAGTCGCGGACCCGCTAGTTCGCACCCGCCTGGTTGCGGGGGACTCGGGGCTGCGGAGAGAGATCGCCTGGGCGCACACCTGCGAGGTCGCGGATCCATGGAACTGGCTCGGCAGCGGTGACCTCCTCATGACGGATGGTTACAGCTTCCCGTCGGAACCGGCCGCTCAGGTTGAATTCATACGCGAGCTTTTCTTAGCAAACATTTCCGGGCTAGCTCTGGGCGAGGGCTTTGTCGCTCCCCCGCTCACTACGGAGGCGAAAGAAGCGGCCGACGAGCTCGGGTTCCCGATCTTGCAAACCGCCCGCAGCGTCCCATTCGTGACCATCGCGCGGGTCGTCGCCGAGACGTCAGCGAGTGGCCAAAGCAACTCGCGCCCCGCGCGAGTGCTCCGCTTGTACGACATCCTGCGACGCAACCAGCGGCCAGGACCCGGCGACGAGTTGCTCGATCTCCTTGGCGCTGAGCTTCGCGCTGACCTCCACC
>DOWL01000036.1:32875-57813 GCA_003519585.1 Nocardioides sp.
CTTCGCGCTGACCTCCACGTCTTCGACCTGACTCAGGGACGCGACCTACTACCGAGCCATGTCGAACTCCCGGCTTCCCTCCGACGACGCGCCCTGGAACGGGCCGCTGAGCAAGGTGGTCAGTTGTCCGCCTTCAACCGTCTTACGGACGGCGACTTTTCGGCGCTCCTCGTGCCGGTCGGAACGCGGGACTCGGCCGCCCTCGTTTTGCGCGTTCGAACTCCGGACGACGCGCCCGACCTCGTGCTCGCCCAGCACGCAGCCATGATCGCCGAGCTAGAGGTCGAGCGACGGGCGGCTCGCGCCGCGAGAGCGCGGACTCGGGGCGCAGATCTTGCTCGCCGGATGCTCGACGGCAACATTGAGCCTGATGCGGCCCGAGCCCAACTTCGATCGCTCGGGCTCGGCGACGGTCCTTGGATTGTGACGGCCTGGGCCGAGGTGACACCGCAAGGTCCCGCCGGGAGCGGAAACTCCTCGAAACTGGTCGACGCATTGGCATTCGTGGCATGGCCGCACCTTCACACGTTCGTCGAAGACACCCACCTGATCGTGGTTGAACACTCGAGAATGGAGAGCGGCCTCGACCTCGACGACCTCGAAGTTACGATGGGCGCGAGCCAAACGTTCTCTGCGATGGCCCGCTTCGCGGACGCGTTCCGCGAAGCCCGTTGGGCGCTAGAGAGCGCACGCCAGGCTGGACTCGCATCCGCCGTCTACGGTGCACACGGGTCGTACTTCATGCCCAACACCGTCGCCGAGGGAGAACTCGCCGTTCGCCGGCTCCTGGGTCCAGTCGTGGACTACGACCAGGCCAACGACGCCCACCTGATGGAATCGCTCCAGGTGTACTTCGAGGTCAATCGATCGTGGCAGGCTGGCGCTCGCCGCCTCGGGATCCACAAGCAGACCCTCGTCTACCGCCTCAAGAAGATTGAGGAGCTCACTGGAGCAGACCTTCGCGACTTCGGAGTGCAGGCCGAGCTGTACCTCGCCTTACGAACCTGGCGGCTGTTGAATCCGACTTAGGTGCGCACGTCTCATTAGCCGTCGCGGCGTGGTCAGTTGCATCCCAGAATAATGTTCTCTCCGAATGGCGGAGTGCTCTCGGGATTCGCCACGGATTCGACAGGCTCGGTCCGATCGCCGGTCACGGCGCTCTCGGCGATACCACCCGCGATCATCGGAAAACCACAGTCCGAGAGCCATTCAGCAGCACCCTGTATTCGGCGTGCGCGGTCACGGCCCGAGCCAGGGCAAGGGCCTCAAGATCGCGCCCGGTAGCCGTCAGGTCCACGGCAGAGCTCGAGTGATCGACCCGGGTGAAGTCCTGCTCGATAATGGGTCCTTCATCGAGTTCGGCGGTGACATAGTGCGCGGTCGCGCCGATCACCTTCACGCCGCGTGCGTGAGCTTGGTAGTACGGCCGAGCTCCCTTGAAGCTGGGCAGCAGACTGTGGTGGATGTTGATCGCTCGTCCCGCCAGTTCGCGACACAACGTGTCGGAGAGGATCTGCATGTAGCGGGCCAGGACGACGAGATCAGCATCATGGGCAGCAATGAGCTTGCGGAGTTCGTCCTCGGCCTGCTCCTTGGTTTCACCCGTGACCGGCACGTGGTGGAACTCGATCCCGTGCCACTCCACGAGTTCGCGAAAGTCTTCGTGGTTGGAGACGACCGCAACGATCTCGGCGGGCAGCGAGCCAGTTCGCGAGCGATGGAGCAGGTCGTTTAGACAGTGTCCCTGCTTAGATACCATCACCAGCGCACGCTGCCGATGGCTCGGATCCTGGATCGCCCACTCAGCCTCGAGAGGGTGGGCGACAGCGGCGGCAAACTCTTCCCGAATCGTCGCGACGGAGATCGGATCTTCGGATGCAGCGTGAATCCGGAGAAAGAACAGGCCAGTGTCATCGTCACCGAATTGCTGGCTGTCGCGGATCGTGAAGCCACGGTCGGCGAGGAACCCTGCCACGGCGGCCACGATGCCGGGCCGGTCGACACAAGAGAGCGTCAGGACCAGGTCGTTGTTCACTGCTTCGGCCTTTCGGACTTGGGATCGTACATTGGACTCAGAGAGGCGCGTGCCGATACTCGGCGCCCTGCCACGTCAACCTCGTACTGGCCGTCGTTGAACCACTCGCGCGGAACGACCTCAGTCGCTTCGACCCAAGCAAGAGCCACGGCTCCGCCAAGGGTGTGGCCGAACTGTGCCGAGACGACACGGCCAACCCGAACGCCATCGCGAAACACCGGCTCGTCGTGGAAGAGGAGCGGCTCTGGATCCGCCAGGACCAATTGGACCAAGCGGCGAGACACCCCTTCCGCCCGGCGCTTCTCGAGGGCCTCCTGCCCTAGGAAGCCTCCCGGCTTTTCCCATCGGACCGCGAAGGCAAGTCCGGCCTCAAGCGGGTTGTCTCCTGCTGAGATGTCGTGACCCCAGCTGCGGTAGCCCTTCTCGATCCGCAGTGAGTTCATGGCGTGATAGCCGACCGGTCGCAGTCCGTGCGGCTGACCCGCAGCCATAAGCGTCTCCCAGATGTGCCCGGCGCTCTCAGCGGGGATCAGTAGTTCCCAGCCGAGCTCGCCGACATACGTCACGCGGGTGGCACGCACAAAGGTATGGCCGAGGTCGATCTCCCGCGAGGTTCCGAAGGGGAAGGCCTCGTTGGACAAGTCTGCGTCGGTTAGCGGAGCCAGCAGATCGCGGGCGTTCGGACCCATGACGGCGAGCATCGCCATCGTCCCGCTGACGTCAGCGACTGTGCAGAAGTCGTCGACGCCGATGTTTCGACGCAGGTGGGCGAGATCCCGGTTCACTGTCGCGGGGCCGGAGAGCACCAGGAACTCGTCTTCGGCCACGCGCGTTACTGTCACGTCGGCCACGATGCCGCCGTGGGCGTCAAGCCACTGGGTATACGTGATCCGACCAACAGCGGTGTCAACGTCGTTAACTGATACTCGGTTCAGAACACGAACCGCGTCGCGGCCCTGAACCAACAACTTGCCGAACGATGAGGTGTCGATCATGCCGACGGCCTCTCGGACTGCCTGGTGCTCAGCCGCGGAGTGCTCGAACCAATTCGGGCGACCGAACGAGTACTCGTACTGACGCTCTACGCCGTCCGGGGCGTACCAATTCGCGCGCTCCCAGCCAGCGAGCTCGCCAAACACCGCCCCAGCTGCCCTCGTCTGCTCATACAGCGGGCTGACTCGTAGTCGCCGTGCGCTCGTGCGCTGCTGGAACGGCCAGTGCACCTCATACGACAGATCCAGCGTCTCGACGACCCGCTCGGCAAGAAAGCGTGGATTCATCTCGTGACGCTGCACACGTCCCAAATCAGTTTCGGGAAGGTCGATCGGGCTCCGGCCGTCGACGATCCAGTCGGCCAGGACCGAACCAGCCCCAGGTCCGGAGAGGAAACCGACGGAATTGAAGCCAGCTGCGACGAAGTAGTTGGCCAGCTCAGCGGCCTCGCCGAAGTGGTACTGGCCATCGGGAGTGAAGCTTTCAGGACCACAGAAGTGCAGTCGGATTCCGGCGTCGCCCAGGATCGGGACGCGCTCGATCATCCGCTCGTAGAACGGACCGAGATGGTCCCAATCCTCGGGCAGCTGCAGGTACCCCTTGGAGTCGGGGATGCCGTCGATCGCCCACGCATAACTGCCAGGCTCGAAGAAGCCCACCATGAGAGCGCCGGCTTCATCCTTTACGTATGAGTATTCGTCGCCGCTCTTGATAGTCGGGAGGTTGCGCGGAAGGCCGTCGATCGCCTCGGTCACGATGTAGTAGTGCGCAAGAGCCTGGAGAGGAACGCTGACGCCGGCCAAGGCGCCGAACTCCCTGCCCCACATGCCGGTCGCGTTGACGACGTACTCGGCCTCGATGTCTCCCGCCGTCGTACGGACGCCTGTCACCCGGCGGCCCGACGTCGCAATTCCGTTGACCGTTACACCCTCTACAACCCGGGCGCCCCGCTGCGTCGCACCGCGAGCAAGCGAGATGGTGGTGTCGGTGGCGCTACCGCGGCCGTCATTCGGAAAGTGGAGGCTGCCATATAGACCGTCCGGGTTCAGCAGCGGGTGGAGCTCCAGGGTCCGTTCGACGTCAAGCAGTTCGGCCACGATGCCATTACCACTGACGGCAGACGCTAGATGTTGGAGCTCAACGAGGCGGTCCGGCGAGGTGGCTAGATTCATGGTCCCTGTGCGGACGAAACCAGTGGAGAACCCGGTGTCCGTCTCAAGGTCTTGGAAGACCTCAAGACTTCGCTGAACGACTTCTCTCGTGCCCCAGGTTCCGCGAGCCTGCGTAACAAGGCCGGCCGCGTGCCACGTAGTCCCGGAGGTCAATGTGTTGCTTTCAAGCAAGACGACATCGGTCCACCCTCGCCGTGCGAGGTGATATGCCGTACTCGCGCCGATGATCCCGCCGCCGACGATCACGACCTGGGCTCGTGCGGGGAGCTGCTGTGCCATTGGGCCACCCTTTCGTTCAGAAGGCCACGATCTCCCGGCGCTCAGCCGCGTGCCATCCGACGGCACATCGAACCTGGCGCCTCCGACTGTGCGATCGACCAATGGTGCTCGTGCCCTGAGTCAGGGACGGTTCCTCTACCGCTTGCGCCGGTTCGACCTCTGGCCCAGCGAGACAAACGGGGCAGTACAAGGGTTTGTGCCGAACACGACCAGGAGGATGGCTAGTGGAGCCGGACCGTAGGGCAGTCGTCATCAACGGATCACTCGCTGCCCGCGACGTTAAGGAGTCGTTGCGCGCGCGCATCACGGCGCTCGAACGGCTCGGCCGCAAGCCTGGACTCGGCACTATCCTCGTAGGAGAGGACGCCGGGTCGCACTCGTATGTAGCGGGCAAGCACCGTGACTGTGCTGAGATCGGAATCGACTCGATCCGGATCGACTTCCCGGCCAACGTGTCTCAAGAGCGCGTCCTTGATGCCGTTCGCAGGCTCAACAAGGATCCGCGTTGTTCCGGCTTTATCGTCCAGTTGCCGCTCCCGGCGCACATCGACATGCACGCCGTGTTGAACGCGATCGACCCCGATAAGGACGCTGACGGTCTCCACCCAGTCAACCTCGGCCGACTAGTGCTGAATCAGCCTGGCACGCTGCCCTGCACGCCGCGAGGCATCCTCGAGCTCCTACGAGGCAACGACGTGCCCATCACTGGGTCCCAGTTCTGCGTGATCGGATGCGGCACCACCGTCGGGAGACCGCTGGGGTTGATGCTGACCCGGCCGAGTGAGCACGCAACCGTGACGATGGTCAACGAGGCGACGATTGACGTAGCCGCCCATACACGCGTGGCGGATGTCGTTATCGCGGCCGCTGGGGTGGCGCACCTTGTCCAGCCCTACTGGATCAAGCCCGGCGCCACCGTGCTGTCGGTCGGCATCACGCGCACGGTCGAGGGCATCCTGGGAGACGTTCACCCTGACGTGGAAACCGTGGCGGGCAAATGGACCAGAGCCACCGGCGGTGTAGGGCCGATGACTCGCGCGATGCTCCTAAAGAATGTTGTCGAACTAGCCGAGCGCTCCGCCGGGATCCAGACCACCGGCAACGCGCTAGCAGCCTCGTGAGAGGTGGAACTGTGACCCGGAGCGAAGCCTCATGAACATTGTCGTCTGTGTGAAGTACGTTCCCGACGCCACTGCCGACCGGCAGTTCGAGTCGGACAACACCGTGGACCGTGTCGGCGTCGACGGGCTCCTGTCCGAGCTCGACGAGTACGCCGTCGAGCAGGCCCTCCAGATCAAGGAGAAGGCCGGCAACGACACCGAGGTCACCGCGGTGTGCATCGGCCCGGAGAAGGCCGTCGACGCCGTCCGCAAGGCGCTGCAGATGGGCGCCGACAAGGGCATCCACGTCGTCGACGACGCGATCGCCGGCTCCGACGCCGTCGCCACCTCGCTCGTCCTCGCCAAGGCCGTCGAGAAGGCCGGCCCGGCCGACCTTATCGTCTGCGGCATGGCCTCGACCGACGCCGTCATGAGCGTCGTCCCGGCGATGCTCGCCGAACGCCTCGACCTCCCGCAGGTCACCCTCGCCTCGGTCGTCGAGACCCAGGGCGACCAGGTCCGCGTCAAGCGCGACGGCGACACCGCGACCGAGGTCATCGGCGCGACGATGCCGCTCGTGCTGTCGGTCACCGACCAGTCCGGCGAGGCTCGCTACCCGTCGTTTAAGGGCATCATGGCCGCCAAGAAGAAGCCGCTCGAGACCTGGTCGCTCAGCGACATCGGTGTCGACGCCGGCGACGTCGGCCTGTCGGTCGCGTGGACCGAGGTCGACGAGACCACGCCCCGCCCGCCGCGCACCGCCGGCGAGATCGTCAAGGACGAGGACAGCTCGGGGGCCACGGCGCTGACCGAGTTCCTCGCCGCCAAGAAATTCATCTGAAGACGAAGCAAGGACCGGCGAATCAAGTCGGTCAGCTCGAAGACGGCCGGGCATCGTCGATGAGATTTCGTGTCTCCGTGGGGCGACGAAATTTTGTTCAGTCATACGTCGGCGGTGCCCGGCGCCCCACATCAAGGTCGAGTCGTGGCAGCGGCTCACCGCTCGTGCCGAGGAGGCCGTAATGTCTGAAGTTCTCGTTCTCATCGACCACGTCGACGGCGCCGTGCGCAAGCCGACGTACGAGCTCCTGACCATCGCCAAGCGGCTCGGCGAGCCGTCCGCGGTCTTCATCGGCAGCGGAGCCCAGGGCGCCGAGGTAGCCGAGAAGGTCAAGGCGCACGGCGCGGAGAAGGTCTACGTCGTCGACGACGCGCAGATCAAGGGCTACCTGGTGGCCCCGAAGGCCGAGGCGCTGCAGCAGCTCGCCGAGAAGGCCCAGTCGGGTGGGGGCCTCGCCGCGATTCTGATCCCCTCCACCTCGGAGGGCAAGGAGATCGCCGGTCGCCTGGCGATCAAGATCGGCTCGGGCCTCATCACCGACGCCGTCGACGTGCAGGAGGGCGGGGTGACCACGCAGAGCGTGTTCGCCGGCAACTTCACCCTGACCGGCAAGGTCACCAAGGGCACGCCGATCATCACGGTGAAGCCGAACTCCGCTGCTCCGGAGGAGTCCGCGGGTGCGGGCGCCGTTGAGGAGTTCGCGGCGACCATCTCGGACTCGGCGAAGAAGGCGCAGATCGTGGCCTCGCAGCCGCGGAAGGCGACCGGTCGCCCCGAGCTCACCGAGGCCGCGATCGTGGTCTCCGGTGGTCGTGGCACCGGCGGCAACTTCGAGCCGATCGAGGGCATGGCCGACGCCCTGGGCGCGGCGGTCGGCGCCTCGCGTGCCGCGGTCGACTCCGGCTGGATGCCGCACTCCTTCCAGGTCGGCCAGACGGGCAAGACCGTGTCGCCGCAGCTGTACGTTGCCGCCGGCATCTCCGGTGCGATCCAGCACCGCGCCGGCATGCAGACCTCGAAGACGATCGTGGCCGTCAACAAGGACGAGGAAGCCCCGATCTTCGAGCTGGTCGACTTCGGTGTGGTCGGTGACCTGAACACGGTCCTCTCGGCCGCCGCCGACGCGATCAACCAGCGCAAGGACTAACAGAGAATTGGTTGTCATCCTGGGAATCCTGAACGTAACTCCGGACTCATTTTCCGATGGCGAACGATTCCGGGGCCCCGAGGATGCCATCGCAACCGGGATTCAGCTCTTCGCGGCGGGTGCCGACTTCGTTGATGTCGGCGGCGAGTCAACGCGTCCGGGAGCATTCCCCGTTGACGATGAGCTCGAACTTCAACGCGTCTTGCCGGTCGTTGAGGGGCTGGCAGCGGAAGGTGTCGCCGTCAGCGTCGACACCATGAAGGCAGGGGTAGCAGCCGCCTGCCTTGAGGCTGGCGCTGTGATGGTCAATGACGTCAGCGGCGGGCTTCACGATCCTCCAATTCTCGCGACCGTGGCCGAGCAACACGCAACCCTTGTGCTATCGCATTGGCGGGGTCCGAGCCGGACTATGGCAACCCGTGCCGTCTACGACGATGTCGTGGCCGAGGTGACAGCCCACCTGCGAGGTCGAGCGGATGCTGCTCGAGCCGCAGGCGTCCCCGAATCCCGACTCGTGCTGGACCCAGGGATCGGTTTCGGGAAAACCAGTGTCCATAACTGGCAACTTCTCGCGAATGTCGCAACGATCCTGGACCTCGGCTATCCGGTCATGATCGGCACGTCGCGAAAGTCCTTCCTCGGCGAGCTCACAGCTCAGGGTCGCGGAGCTCCGCCCACGGAGCGCGATGACTTGACCGCAATCACGTCAGCGCTGGCAGCGGTCTCCGGTTGCCAGTACGTCCGCGTCCATGACGTTGTTGCGACTCGGCGGGCTCTCGCTGTGGCCGACAGGTGGACCAGTGCTCTAGGGGCAGGTCTTGGACGACATCGAAAGACGTAGTAGATCTCGGCCCTGCAGGCTCCTCGCCCATCAGCTTCTGCCTCGATGATCCGAGCCATGGCGGAAGGAGTAGCCGAGGCGGCGACCGTCATCGCCGAAGAGATTCGTTGGCGGGGCCTCGCCGGGCGCATCCCCACCTCTCGAATCCAGTGATGCCAGCAGTGTCGCTGAAGAAATCGGGCGATTGGAAAGATCCCCTCGGGGTGCCGTTGAGCACTTGGATCTGTGGCGAACCGCTACCGCCAGAAGGTCGAGAAGATGTCGACCGACACTCGACCCGATCCGCGGCGGCACTAGCCGGATCCTGCATGGCCGCCGGCATTCGTCTCGGATCACCACGCCGCTCGCGGCCAGCAGGTGTCGTGAGTACGTGCTGTCCGCTGTGTCCCCAAGAGCCTTGCCGGCTTTCCTTTGTACTCGACTGGTCGCTCGGGTCGCGGTACTAGCTGTACTGATCGGGCACGTTGGTCGAGATCGTGTGACGACACGGTCTGAATGAGCTTGGAAGGCGAAGACCTCCGGGCGTGGAGTGGAGCTGTCTAAGAACCGCTTCCACCACCTGGAGGTCTTCGTGTCCCACGCTACCCATGCCAACGCAGCATTGACCCCGCTCCATCGCCTCAAGCTGGCCCGTCTGGTCGTGGATGAGGGCTGGCCGATCGCTCGAGCCGCGGAACGTTACGACGTGTCCTGGCCGACCGCGAAGCGGTGGGCCGACCGATACCGGCGGCTCGGGCCGGTCGGGATGAACGACGCGTCCTCGCGGCCGCACCACTCGCCAAACCGGGTCCCGGCGCCGGTGGTCCGCAAGATCGTGCACCTGCGCTGGAAGCAGCGACTCGGCCCGGTCCAGATCGCCGACCGGGTCGGGGTAGCACCTTCGACGGTCCACAAGGTGCTGGTCCGCTGTCGGATCAACCGGCTCACCCACCTCGACCGTGCCACCGGGGAACCGGTCCGCCGCTACGAGCACCCCTACCCGGGGTCGCTGCTGCACCAAGACGTCAAGAAACTCGGCAACATCCCCGACGGCGGCGGCTGGCGCTACGTCGGCCGCACCCAAGGCGGTCGGAACCGTGTCGCGACCCCGGGCAAGCCCCGCAACGCCCACGGGAACCCCAAAGTCGGGACGTGCTTCGTGCACACCGTCATCGATGACTACACCCGGCTGGCCTACGCCGAATGCCACGATGACGAGACCGCCGCTACGGCAGCCGCGGTGCTGGCCCGGGCGGTGGCCTGGTTCGCGGTCCGTGGCGTCACGATCGAACGAGTCCTGACCGACAACGGCAGCTGCTATCGGTCGTTCTTGTGGCGCGACACCTGCGCCGAGCTCGGCATCACGCCGAAGCGAACGCGCCCCTACCGACCCCAGACCAACGGCAAGATCGAACGCTTCCATCGCACCATGGCCGACGGCTGGGCCTTCAAGAAGCTCTACCGCTCCGAGAACGCCCGCCGCGCAGCACTGGCAGCATGGGTCCACCAGTACAACCACCACCGGCCCCACACCGCGATCGGCGGGTCAGCACCCATCACCAGGTTGACCAACCTCACCGATCAGTACAACTAGCGCAGACACCTCTGCGGCTTAACGGATCCACGATTGCGGCCAAGACGGGTCAGCAGGAAATCGGGTTTGGCACCCTTCTCGAGCTTGCGACACTCCCTCCCTCTGTAGGCCGCAGATCCGTCCACCAGGGGCTGGTCCACGGCCGAGGCTGACGGGCAGAGGACGGCGGCGACAACGGAAGCGCAACCTGCTCCACTTTTCGTCATGTGCGTGCCACCTCGATGCCTGGAGTGGCGCAAGATTCTTGCGGGGCCCCCCAAGCCTCGAGGGCTCTGAACGTCGGCAGGAGCCAAGCCGAAACTCGCCGCTAGGTCACGCGTCCCATCCACTCCGATCCAACGCAGCCGCAAGGGCGTCGCCTCAGAAAGCCTGGTTATCCACGCCTACCAGCCCCGATCGGCCAGCCGGTGCGGCTGCGGGATCTCCTCGACGTTGATGCCGACCATGGCCTCGCCCAGGCCGCGCGAGACCTTGGCGACCACGTCGGGGTCGTCGTGGAAGGTCGTGGCCTTGACGATCGCCTCGGCCCGCTGGGCGGGGTTGCCGGACTTGAAGATGCCCGAGCCCACGAACACGCCCTCGGCGCCGAGCTGCATCATCATCGCCGCGTCCGCCGGGGTCGCGATGCCGCCCGCGGTGAAGAGGACCACCGGCAGTTTGCCCGCCTCGGCGACCTCCTTGACCAGGTCGTACGGCGCCTGCAGCTTCTTCGCGGCGACGAACAGCTCGTCCTCCTGCAGCGCGCCGAGCCGACGGATCTGGCGACGGATCGTGCGCATGTGGGTCACGGCGTTGGACACGTCGCCGGTGCCGGCCTCGCCCTTGGAGCGGATCATCGCCGCACCCTCGGTGATCCGGCGAAGGGCCTCACCCAGGTTGGTCGCACCGCACACGAACGGGACGGTGAAGGCCCACTTGTCGATGTGGTTGGCGTAGTCCGCCGGCGTCAGCACCTCGGACTCGTCGATGTAGTCGACGCCCAGCGACTGCAGCACCTGGGCCTCGGCGAAGTGCCCGATGCGGGCCTTGGCCATCACCGGGATCGAGACGGCCTCGATGATCCCGTCGATCATGTCGGGGTCGCTCATCCGCGACACCCCGCCCTGCGCGCGGATGTCGGCCGGCACCCGCTCGAGCGCCATCACGGCCACCGCGCCGGCATCCTCGGCGATCTTCGCCTGCTCGGCGTTGACGACGTCCATGATCACGCCGCCCTTGAGCATCTCCGCCATCCCGCGCTTGACCCGGGTGGTGCCGGTGTTCTCAGTCATGGCAACTCCTGCTCCTGGTGCGTCTCGACAGGCTCATCCTGTGTCCTCAACCGCGGGGCCGTCGCCGAGATTGGCGTCCTCTAGTTATCGTCGGGTACCCGTGCGTCTGTGCCCGCGGTGTCGAAGTCCGTACGGGAAAAGTGGTCCTCGCGGTTCTTCTGCGGTCCCCACTCGACGACAGGTGGCATCCCATCCGGCCCGCGCCAGCTAGCGCTACGCATCGAAAGTCCCTCTGTGTGCCTGGTCATCAGCCTTACGCAAGGTCAGCTCCCGATGCGATGTCCCGGTCATGTCGGCCACTCGACGCTGAGGTACTGCGTCTCCTGAAACTCACGGAGACCGTCGCGGGCCCCTTCCCGACCCAGACCGCTCTGCTTGACCCCGCCGAACGGCGCGGACGGGTCAGAGACGAGCCCGCGGTTGATACCGACCATTCCCGCGTCGATTCGCTCGCCCAGCCGCACTGCCCGTCCCAGCTCTCCGGCGAACACGTAGGCGGCGAGGCCGTACTCCGTCTCATTGACCTGGCGGAGAAGCTCGTCCTCATCGCGCCACACGACGATCGGGGCCACCGGCCCGAAGATCTCTTCGCGGAGGATCGTGGCGTCGGCCGGCACATCGGCGAGCACCGTCGGGGGGTAGAAGTACCCGGGAACATCCGGCAGCTGGGCTTGGTGAGAGATGCGTGCACCTTCGCGGACTGCGAGGTCGACCGCTTCGGTCACGCGGTGCAGGGCGCGCGCGTTGATGAGTGGGCCGATGGCAGCGCCGTCGACGGCCGGACCGACAATGAGCTTCTCGACTTCCGCACCGAACTTGGCGAGGAAGTCGAATGCGACGTCGCTGTGCACGTAGATGCGGTTCGCGGCCGTGCACGCCTGTCCGCCGTTGCGGAACTTCGCGATCATCGTGCCTACCACCGCGGCGTCGAGGTCAGCGTCCTCGGTGATCACGACGGGGGCGTTACCGCCCAGTTCCATCGAAGCGTTGACAATGCGGTCGGCTGCCTGGCGGAGCAGCGTGCGCCCAACGCCGGTCGAGCCCGTGAAGGAGATCTTCCTGACGCGCTGGTCGCCGAGCCACGCGGTGACGACAGGGCCGGCGTCGGTGGTCGTGACGATCTCGAGCACCCCTTCCGGCAGCCCGGCCTCGGCGAGGAGCCGAGCTATGGCGAGGGCTGTGAGCGGGGTCTCCGCAGCGGGTTTGAGCACGACGGTGCAGCCGGCTGCTAGAGCCGGCGCGATCTTGCGGGTCGCCATGGCTGCTGGGAAGTTCCACGGCGTGACGAGTGCTGCGACCCCGATGGGGCGGTGCGAGACCAGCGTTCGCGTCCCGCCCGCGGGAGCATCGCCGTACTCGCCGCCGGGTCGAACCGCCTCCTCCGAGAACCAGCGAAAGAACTCGGCGGCGTAGCCGACCTCGGCTGCGGCGTCCGCGAGTGACTTTCCGTTCTCGCGCGCGATGAGGCCGGCGAGCTCATCCCGATCGCGAAGCATGAGCTCGAACGCGCGCCGCAGGACGTCGGAACGGTGACGTGGGGCCGTTCGGGACCAGTCGGCGAAGGCGCGTGCGGCACGGTCGACAGCCTCTCGGGCCGCTCCGACGTCCTGGTCGGGGACTTCGCTGAGCACCTCGAGGGTGGCAGGGTTCTCGACGGGGATGTTGCGGTTGCTGGTCACGGGTAGAGACCTCTCTGTCGATGCGCCTCAGCGACGCGACGTACGGCGAGGCAGGTGGCCGCCTGCCGGAGGGGGAGTCGGAGGCGGTCGGCCTCCGCGAGTACCTGACACCAGGCGTTGTCCATGCGCTCGGCGAGCTTGGACTCGACTTCGGCTTCGCTCCACCAGTACGCCTGGTTGGCCTGGACCCACTCGAAGTACGAGACGACGACCCCGCCTGCGTTCGCGAGGATGTCGGGAACGACCAGCGTGCCGATCTCGGCCAGAATTCGGTCCGCCTCGGTGGTAGTCGGACCGTTGGCGCCCTCGACCACGACTGGCGCCCTGACGGAGCCGGCGTTGCCTGCGTGGATCACGCTCTCCACCGCAGCCGGGACCAGGAGGTCGACTTCGAGGGTGAGCAGCAGTTCGTTGTCGATGCCGGTTGCGGGGCCGAAGTCCACCACCGAGCCCGTCTGCTCGACGTGGGCCTCGAGGGCTCGCACGTCGATCCCGTCCGGGTTCCAGATCGCACCGTGCTCATCGCTGACCGCGATGACGACGACTCCCGCCTCGGCCAGGAAGCGAGCAGCCCCCCGGCCGACCTTGCCGAAGCCCTGAACCGCGGCGGTCGATCCGGCAGCATCCAGACCGAGGTGCCGCAGTGCAGCGAGCGCCGTGAAGACGACGCCACGCGACGTCGCCGACGCACGTCCCAACGATCCGCCAAGGCTGACCGGCTTCCCGGTGACCGTGCCGAGGACCGTGTGGCCGCTCGCCACGGAGTACGTGTCCATCATCCACGCCATGGTGTGCTCGTCGGTTCCGACGTCCGGCGCGGGAATGTCCCGGGTCGTCGGCCCGATCATGGGGAGGATCTCGGAGGTGTAACGACGCGTCACGCGCTCGAGCTCCGCCGTCGAGTACCTGCTCGGGTCGATCGTTACGCCCCCTTTGGCGCCGCCGTAGGGGAGGTCCATCAGCGCGCACTTCCACGTCATCCACATGGCGAGTGCTCGGACCTCGTCGAGGTCGACGTGGGCGCTGTAACGGAGTCCGCCCTTGGCAGGTCCTCGCGAGAAGTTGTGCTGGACACGATGACCGGTGAGCACCTCGATCGAGCCGTCGTCGCGGCGCAGCGGGATGCTGACGGTCACCTCGCGGCGCGGCGAGGCGAGCAGGCGGTGCATTCCACCGTCGTACCCGAGCACGTCCACCGCGTGCCGCAGCTGCTCCTGTGCATCGTCGAGTGGACCGCGTGCCCCGTTGTCGCCAACCCCCGGGCCGGTAGGCACACTGTGGAGAGCCGTCATCGAGTGGCCCAGAAGGCGGCCTCGAGCACGTCGAGCGCATCGTGGAGCAGGTGGTCGCCGATGGCGAGTGGAGGAAGGAAACGCAGAACGTTGCCGTAGGTCCCGCAGGTCAGCACGATGACACCCTGCCGGTGCGCCTCGGACGCGACCGCACGTGCCAGCTCGGCGTCGGGCTCGGTGGATCCGGAGCGCACGAGCTCGACGGCGATCATCGCGCCGCGGCCGCGAACCTCGCCGATCCGCGGGTCGGCTTCCTGGAGAGTGGCTAGGCGGTCCTTCATCAGTGCCTCGATCTCGCGAGCGCGCTCGACCAGGCCGTCCGCCTCGATGGTCTCGATCGCTGCGAGTGCAGCCACACAGGCCAAGGGGTTGCCGCCGTACGTGCCGCCGAGGCCGCCGGTGTGGGCGGCGTCCATGATCTCGGCGCGGCCGGTCACGGCCGACAGCGGCAGGCCGCCCGCGATGCCCTTAGCAGTCACGATCAGGTCGGGAACGACCCCTTCACGATCGCACGCGAACAGGTCACCAGTGCGCGCGAATCCGGTCTGCACCTCGTCGGCCACGAAGACCACCCCATTAGCCCGGCACCACTCCGCGAGCGCGGGCAGGAACCCCGGGGCCGGCTCGATGAACCCGCCCTCGCCCTGGATCGGCTCGATGACCACTGCCGCGAGGTTGTCGGCGCCCACCTGCTTCTCGACCAGGTCCAGTGCGACCGCCGCTGTAGTGGCACCATCGAGGCCACCGTCCCGGAACGGATACGACAGCGGAGCGCGGTAGACCTCGGGCGCGAACGGACCGAAGCCGTGCTTGTATGGCATGTTCTTCGCCGTCATGGCCATCGTCAGGTTGGTACGCCCGTGATAGGCGTGGTCGAAGACGACCACCGCGTCACGACCAGTGTGCGCGCGGGCGATCTTCACGGCGTTCTCAACGGCCTCGGCGCCGGAGTTGAAGAGCGAGCTGCGCTTCTGGTGGTCGCCAGGGGTCAGCCGGTTGAGCGCCTCCGCGACGCTGACATAACCGTCGTACGGCGTCACCATGAAGCAGGTGTGCGTAAACGCCGCAACTTGCTCCTGCACGGCTGCAACCACGCGCGGTGCACTAGCTCCGACGGTCGTGACAGCGATGCCCGAGCCAAGGTCGACCAAGTGGTTGCCATCGACGTCGACGACGATCCCGCCAGCGGCTCTGGCCGCGAAGACCGGCAGCGTGGTGCCGACCCCGGCGGCTACCGCCGCAGTCTTGCGCTCCATCAAGGCACGCGAGCGAGGACCCGGCAGCTTGGTGACAAGCAGGCGCTGCTGCTCCACCCCGTGCTCGTTCGTCAGCGTCGTGGGTCCGTTGGTCGTCGCGGTCATGATTCAAGGGTGGAACCGACTCACTATGCTGTCCAATACCTATTGTTGAACGAATTCATGCCTGTGAGGACTAGTGCAGCTCAGTCATCTCCGCTATCTCGTCGCCACCGCAGAAGAGGGCAGCGTCAGCAAGGCCGCGGTCCGAGTTCACGTAGCCCAGCCATCACTGTCGCGCCAGCTCCGGCAGCTTGAGCGGGATCTCGGCGTACCGCTCTTCGAGCGCGGCGCGGGTCGCCTGGTCCTCAACCGGACCGGTCGAGCCCTCCTCCCGGGCGCGCGGGCAGTGCTGGCCGCCGCAGAGGCGCTGCAGGACTCCGCCGCCTATCACCGCAGAGGACGAATCAAGCGACTCACGATTGCCGCGCCGACCGTCACCCTCACCGACGTCGTCTCGCCGTTCGTCGCCACGATGTCTCCCGACGATCCCGTCGTCGACGTCCTTGGGGCTGACGGTCTCGACCCTGTCGAGATGCTCCGGGCGGGCGCGGACCTCGTGATTGGAACCCGCCGGCCCCCAGCGCCGTATGCCGCCCGGGAGTTGGCGACTCTACCCGTCTGGGCCTACGTGCCGAACGACGATCCATGGGCCGCGCGCGAGAGCCTGACGATCAGCGAGCTGGTGAGCCGACCTCTCGTCGCGCTGCCGTCGACCTTCACCGCTCGCGAAGCGCTGGACGCTGCCGTCGTCGCGTACGGCGGGTCGTACACCGCCATGGTGGAGGCGGCGAACGGGACGATCGCTCAAGCGCTCGCTGCCTCCGGCCGCGGCGTAGCCGTCGTGTCCGACGACCCCAGGTACGACCTTGTTCCGCTGTCCATCGACCTCGGCGGAGAGATGCTCGCCATCCACCTGACCGCGGCGTGGGATTCAAGCGGGGTGGCCGCGTCCACGATTGCCGATGTCGCGGAGCGACTGCGCGCGTGGGTAGTTCATGTCTACGAGTCAGCGACGCCGACGACACCGCGTTTGGTCGATTGCCCGGACGCCTAGACGGTATGACGTGACCCGGTCGCGTTGACGGGGTTGCGGGCCGGGGGCTCACTCACAAATGGTCGTGGGTTACCGAGTAGGGGCTGCCTGCTCGGCCTATCCAACAGTTGTGGGAGGCCCCGGTGTTCACCGAGCGTACGAGCGTTGGGCTCGACGTGCACGCACGATCTGTCGCGGCCGCGGCGATCGATGGCGTCACGGGCGAGCTCGCCCAAGCCAAGCTGACCCCCTCACACGAGCACATCCGGTCCTGGCTCGGTGACCTTCCGGGTCCGGTGGCGGTGGCCTACGAGGCCGGCCCGACCGGGTTCGGTCTGTCCCGATCGTTGACGGCGGCCGGCATCAGGTGCGAGGCCGTTGCGCCGTCGAAGCTGCAGCGACCCAGCGAGGACCGGGTCAAGACCGACGCCCGGAACGCGGTCCACCCGGCCCGGCTGCGGCGCCTGGACGACTTCACCGCGGTGGCCGTCCCCACGGTTGAGCAGGAGTCCGCCCGGGATCTGGTCCGGGCCCGCGAGGACGCCCGGGGTGACCTGATGCGTGCCCAACACCGGCTGTCGAAGTTGCTGCTGCGCCAAGGGTTCGTCTACTCCGGCGGTCAGGCCTGGACCGGTGCTCACGACGCGTGGCCGCGCCACACCGGTGCGCAGCTGACCTCGCCGGCGACTCGGTGGACCTTCGAGTCCGACTACGACGCCGTGCTCACGGTCAAGGCTCGCCGCGACCAGCTCGATGCCCTCATCGAGCAGATGGCTGCCCACTGCGAATTCACGCCGTTGCTGCGTCGGCTGGGCTGTCTGCGCGGTGTCGGCACCCTGACCGGGCTCGCGCTGGCGGAGGTCGGCGACTGGGACCGGTTCACCGGCAGACCATCAGCTCCTTCTTCGGCCTCGTCCCCAGCGAATACTCCTCAGGACAGTCCGGGGCTTAGGGCTCGATCACCAAGACCAGCAACAGCCACCTACGCCGGCTGCTGGTCGAGGCCGCCTGGCACCACCGCCCGGCCTACGTCGTGGGCAAGACCATGCGCGATCGGTGAAGCTGGCCGGGCCGGCCGCCCGAGCCCGCGGCGACGGGGGGCAATCGGCGACTGCATCACCGCTGGAACACCATGCGTACCCGACACAAGCGCCATGTCGTCGCCAACATCGTCATCGCCCGGGAGCTGGCCGGCTGATGCTGGTCACTGGCCGTGCTCGAGGATTAGTCCGCCACATCCGCTTCGTCGACAAGGCTAGTGGCAGCAGCGCGAGGAGCGACCCGCGAAACAGCTATGAGCAGTCCACCATTCGAAGGACGACGCTCGATCCTAGACACGCGACCCGCTCCAGCCGAACAGCCCGTCGTGCGGTAACCAACCCGCGCATATCAGCCTGTCCGCGCGTCGCCAACGACACGCTCAGCCACCGTCGCGACGACGAAGCACGAGGCGCCCGCCCCGAGCGATCGGGACGGGCGCCTCACCCTGCCAGTTGACAGGAAAGCCCTGCATATCAGCTGTTCTCAGCGGCCTAGGCACGATCGAGACTCGGCGTTGGTTTTACGAGTGCCATCGACGGCGCCCTGATCGCCGACATCCGGGCTTCGCCACAGACCCGGCCACCGTTTCGGCACAGGTACATTTCTGGACCCGAACGGCACCGTCGCATGCCCTCTGGGTAGCGAGTGCAGGCAGCAGGCGAGAACGACACCCTCAGTGCGACCTCATCCAAGCGCCCTGAACCATCGAATGACGCGTTCATCCCACGTAAGAGATCGCTCAACACCCGGTTCCGGATCGTTCGATCCCTCGAATTCACAGTTCGCCTGCTGGCAATCCAGCTGAACAGCCATCCGATCCCGCAACCGAGGTACCTGGTGTGCGACGACTATCACTTATCGGCCCTTACGCTTCGTCCCCGCGAACCTCTGGCCCCTGGGCCGTCGAGTGTCAGACGCGCTCGGCTGCCGTGGTACTCAGCGGCAGCGCTACTGGGAAACGCTCGGAGTTGGTGCCGGGCTGTGCACGAAGCCGGGCCGCCCCTCGGGGGCGTTTGAGCACTGCCGGGACCCGCGGGCCCCGCGAACTCGACGCCATCCAGTCGACGTTCCGGCAGGCGTCTGCACGCTCCTGATCTCGTCCCCGCCGTGCCTTCTCCGGTGTGCTCCTGACCGCAGCGACCATTCCCGGCTATGAGACACGGCTTTGTTGTCTACCGCACGGGTCACGGTCTCGCCGCAACAATCGGTGACCTCGCCCAGACAGGGCCTCGGCTCGGGCCCACGCGCGAGTCAGACTTCGCTTCCCAACCCCGAACCCGCCGTACCGCGTTTCACGCTCGCCGACTGTGATTCGCTCCGGCAGAATCCCGGCGCACGCGCGGCGAGTCCTTGGCCCCAACTCCCACCATCGCGCCGCACTCTGCCCTTCACGGTCGCGAATCTTCCTGACAGTCACCTACGCAACGCATCCCGGTTACAGGCGATCGCGACCCGAATATCTCTCGCAACCGGGCAACCGGACGTCCTCGATCGAGCCCAGCCATCCCAGCCAATCGCCCGCCCTCGTCACCGACGCCCGTCAGCGTCCCCCCAGCTTTCCACGATCGTCAAAGTGCCACACACCTCTTGCATTCTCGGTTCGCCGAATAGAAAGAACACACCAAAAATCCGGCCGAAAGTGATCGCCTGCCGCGCGCGCCCGCACGTAGGTGACCGTGACGATGAGCCTCCACAAGCTGACGGCCGGGTCGGGGTACGACTACCTGACCCGCCAGGTCGCAGCGATGGACGCCACCGACAAGGGCCACACCGGGCTGGCGAGCTACTACACCGAGAAGGGCGAGACGCCCGGCGTGTGGCTCGGATCGGGCATGGAGGGCATCGAGCGACTCGACGCCGGCGACATCGTCACCGCCGACCACATGCAGAGCCTGTTCGGCTCCGGCCACCACCCGCTGGCCACCCAGCGGACCAAGGAGCTGGACCTGCGCATCGGCCGCGACGAGGCCGGCCGCCCGACCGAGGCCGACTACAAGACCGCGGTCCGCCTCGGCACCCCGTACAAGGTCTACCACAACGACATCAGCCCGTTCCGAATCGAGGTCGCCAAGCGCATCGCGGCCCTCAACGAGGCCGCCGGCCTGCCCGGCGACTGGCCGGTCCCCGCGGCCGACCGGGCCAAGATCCGCACCGAGGTGGCCGCGGAGTTCTTCCGCGCCGATCACGGCCGCGACCCGGCCGACGCCCGCGAGCTCGCCGCCACGATCCCCAAGCACTCCCGCCCGAAGACCAACGCGGTGGCCGGCTACGACCTGACCTTCTCCCCGGTCAAGAGCGTCTCGGTGCTGTGGGCCATCGCCGACCCCAAGACCGCAGCGGTGATCGAGCGGGCCCACCAAGCTGCGATCAAGGACGCCCTGGACTTCATCGAGTCCAAGGCACTGTTCACCCGCCAGGGCACCAACGGCGTGCGCCAGGTCGACGTCCGCGGCCTGATCGCCACCGCGTTCACCCACCGCGACTCCCGCGCCGGCGACCCCGACCTGCACACCCACGTGGCCGTGGCGAACAAGGTCCAGACCCTCGACGGCAAGTGGCTGGCCATCGACGGGCGACCGCTGCACAAGGCGGTCGTCTCGGCCTCGGAGACCTACAACACCGCGCTCGAGCGGCACCTGGTCGACGCCCTCGGCGTCCAGTTCGCCGAGCGCCCGAACGAGGACGCCCGCAAGCGGCCGATCCGCGAGATCGTCGGGGTCGACCCCGAACTCAACCGCCGCTTCTCCAAGCGCCGGCTCAACGTGGAGGACCGTCGCAAGGTCCTCGCGGCCGCGTTCCAGGCCACCCACGGCCGTCCCCCGACTCCGGTGGAGACCATCCAGCTGTCCCAGCAGGCGACGCTGGAGACTCGCGAGGCCAAGCACGAGCCGCGCTCGCTGGCCGAGCAGCGCGAGGCGTGGCACCGCGAGGCAGTCGAGGTGCTGGGCACCCCGCAGCGGGTCAAGCAGATGGTCCACGGCGCACTCAACCCGAAGGGCGCGGCCCGCTCACTGGCCGACTCAGCCTGGTTCGCCAAGACCACCGACCGCATCGTGGCGACGATGGAGGGCAGCCGGTCCACCTGGCAGTACTGGCACGTCTACGCCGAGGCCCAGCGGCAGGTCCGGGCCGCCAATGTGCCCACCAACCAGGTCTCCCAGGTCGTCGACCTGCTCGTCAGCGAGGTCCTCGACGACCACTCGGTGAGCATGGCTCGCCCCTGGGACACCATCAGCGAACCGGCCGAGCTGCGCCGCGCCGACGGCTCCTCGGTCTACACCCAGGCCGGGGCCGACCTGTTCACCTCGAGCAAGGTGCTGGCCGCCGAGCAGCGCCTGGTCGACGCCGCCGGCCGCCACGACGGGTACGCCGTCGAGGCCGCGTCGGTCGACCTGGCCCTGCTGGAGTCGACCGCCAACGGCATCACCCTCAACGCCGGACAGGCCACCCTGGTCCGGGAGATGGCCACCTCCGGCGCCCGGCTCCAGCTGGCGATCGCGCCGGCCGGATCGGGCAAGACCACCGCGATGCGAGCCCTGGCCAGCGCCTGGGCTGACGGCGGCGGAACCATCATCGGCCTGGCCCCCTCAGCCGCGGCCGCGGACGCTCTGCGCTCCCAGATCGACACCCAGACCGACACCCTGGCCAAGCTCACCCACTCCCTCGAGCAGGCCCGCCAGACCGGAGCCGCGATGCCGGACTGGGTCGCGGGCATCGACTCCTCCACCCTCGTGGTCATCGACGAGGCCGGCATGGCCGACACGCTCTCGCTGGACGCGGCGGTCTCCTACATCCTCGAGCGCGGCGGCAGCGTCCGGCTGATCGGCGACGACCAGCAGCTCTCCGCGATCGGCGCCGGCGGCGTGCTCCGCGACATTCGCGCCACCCACGGCGCGCTGCAGCTCACCGAGCTCGTACGGTTCAAGGACCCCGCCGAGGGCGCCGCCTCGCTCGCGCTGCGCGAGGGCAAGGCCGAGGCGCTCGGCTTCTACCTCGACCGCGACCGGGTCCACGTCGGCGACCTGGCCACCATGACCGAGGATGTCTTCGCCGCCTGGCAGGCCGACCGCGCAGCCGGGCTCGACTCGATCATGCTCGCCCCCACCCGCGACCTGGTCAGCGAGCTGAACCAGCAGGCCCGCGCCCACCGCCTCGAGGGGATCGACCCCACCGACGTCGCCGCCAGTGGCCCGGTCCGCCGGCTCGCCGACGGCGACGAGGCCTCGATCGGCGAGCTGATCATCACCCGCGAGAACGACCGCCGGCTGCGCACCTCAGCCACCGACTGGGTGAAGAACGGCGACCGCTGGACCGTCCTGGAGATCCACGACGGCGGCGACCTGACCGTCCAGCACACCCAGCACGGCCGCACCGTGCGCCTGCCCGCCGACTACGTCGCCCGCTCCACCGAGCTCGGCTACGCGTGCACCGTGCACACCGCCCAGGGCGTCACCGCCGACACGATGCACGGCGTGGCCACCGGCGCCGAGTCGCGCCAGCAGCTCTACACGATGATGACCCGCGGCGCGCACGCCAACCATGTCTACCTCGAGGTCGTGGGCGATGGGGATCCGCACTCGGTGATCCATCCGACGCTGGTTCGGCCGCTCACCCCCACCGACATCCTCGAGTCGATGCTGGCCCGCGACGACGCCCAGCGGTCCGCGACGAGCCTGATCCGCGAGCAGGCCGACCCGGCCACCCGGCTGGGCGAGGCCGCCCAGCGCTACCTCGACAGCCTCTACGTCGCCGCCGAGGACCTGCTGCGCCACGAGACCATCACCGGCGCCGACGGCACCGCGGTCAACATGGTCGACGCGCTGGACACCGCCGTCGAGACTCTGGCGCCCGGGCTGTCGGATGAGGCCGCCTGGCCCACCCTGCGCGCCCACCTGCTCCTGCTCGGCGCCACTGGGGAGAACCCCGTCGAAGCGCTCCGTGCTGCGGCCGGCGACCGGGAGCTGGAGAGCGCGCGCGACCGGGCAGCGGTCCTCGACTGGCGCCTGGACGCCTCCGGCCTGCGCAACGCCGGGACCGGGCCGCTGCCGTGGATGCCCGGGATCCCGGCCCGTCTGGCCGAGGACCCGCACTGGGGTGCCTACCTCTCCCAGCGAGCGCACCTGGTCGAGCAGCTCGCCGAGCAGGTCCACACCCGCGCCGCCGAGCAGTCCCCGCTGCCGGTGTGGGCGCAGAACGGCATCCGCCCCGAAGCATCCACGGTGGCCGACGTCAAGGTGTGGCGGGCAGCCATGCAGGTCCCCGTCGACGACCGACGACCGACCGGCGCTCCGCAGCTGCAGAAGGCCTCCTCCACCTACCAGCGGCGCCTCAACCGGGCCGTCACCGGAGACCACACGCCGGCACTCAAGGAATGGCGCCAGCTGCTCTACACGCTGGCCCCGCAGGTCCGCGACGACGAGTTCACCCCGCTGCTGGCCGAGCGGCTGGCCGCGATGTCGCGCGCCGGCGTCACCGCCCACCAGCTGCTGCGCACCGCCACCGCCGCCGACCATCCGGCCGGCCCGCTCCCCGACGAGCACGCCGCGGCCGCGGTCTGGTGGCGCATGGCCCGCCAGCTCACGCCGGCAGTCGCCGCGCAGATCGGCGACGGCTCCCACGGTGAGAGCGTCACCACCGACTGGGCGCCGCGGCTGGCGGACCTGTTCGGTCCCGAGCGTACCGCGAGCATCCAGGCCAGCACCTGGTGGCCGGCGCTGGTCTCCAACGTCGACCACGGCCTGCAGCGCGGCTGGCAACTCGAGGCCCTGCTGGGCGCCGGCCGAGCGATGCCCAGCGACGGCTGGGAGGGCGTCGACGAGTGCCAGGCGCTGGTCTGGCGGACCTCGATCGCGCTGGAGACCGCCCCCGACGAGCACGCCCACGAGGTCCACTTCGACGAGCCGCCCGTCGACCTGTGGGAGGGCGTCGAGCCCGACCCGGCGGCGTTCGTCGACCACCCTGACGACGCCCCGTGGCCACTGGCCGAGGACCTCGAGCCGCCCGTCGACGTGGTCGACGAGCGCCTGGTCGACGCGCTCGAGGAGGACCTGGTCGTCGACGTCGACGAGGACCAGTACGTCGAACCCGACCTTGCGCTGGCCGCCTACCTCCGCGATCTCGGCGGCACCCGCCTGGAGCCCACCGAGGCCGACATCCGGCTCATGTACCAGCGGGCCGAGGAGTGGCACTCCTCCCCCGTCACGCGTGAGCGCATGGTCGAGATCAACGAGCTCACCCAGGCCTTCTTCGAGGCCCGGTTCACCGACTCCTGGGGCCGCGACTACCTCACCGGCCGGTTCGGCGTCGTCCTCGCCGGCGACGCACGGTTCCGCCCCGGTCAGGCGCCGGCCGGGTGGACCAACCTGGTCGACCACCTCCGCGGCCGCGGCGTCAGCGACGCAGAGATGCTGGCCGCCGGCGTCGCCACCGAGGCCAGCACCGGACGCCTCATCGACCGGTTCCGTGACCGTGTGATGTTCCCGGTGATCCACCAGGGCGAAGTGCTCGGCTTCGTCGGCCGCCGCCGCCCCGACCTCACCGACACCGACAAGGCCGGACCGAAGTACCTCAACACCGCCGACACCCCGCTGTTCCACAAGGGCGCGCAGCTGTTCGGCGTCGTCGACGAGCTGCTCGCCGAGGGTGCCGTCCCGGTGATCGTCGAGGGCCCGATGGACGCCGTCGCCGTCACGATCGCCAGCGCCGGCCTCTACCTCGGCGTAGCCCCGCTCGGCACGTCCCTGACCGACGAGCAGGCCGCCCAGCTGGCCGCCGTGGGCCGCGACCCAATCGTGGCCACCGACGCCGACCTGGCCGGCCAGGTCGCTGCCGAGCGCGACTTCTGGATGCTCACGCCCCACGGCATGGACCCCGGCTTCGCCCGGTTCCCCGACGGCCTCGACCCGGCCGACCTGCTGGCCCAGCGCGGTCCGGCTGCGCTCACCGCCGCGGTGGCCAGCGGGCAGCCCGCCTTCCGGGCCCTCGGCGACCAGCTCCTCACCGAGCGGCTCGACAACCTCGCCCCCGAACAGGCACGGGTGGCGGCCATGCGGATCCTCTCGGCCCGTCCCAGCCGGGCCTGGGAGCCGGGTGTCAACCAGGTGCGGGCCCGCCGCGACCTGCGCGACGCGGTCAAGAGCTGGGATGCCGACCCGCGGAAGGCTGCTCTGGCCGAGCTGCACAAGAGCAGCGACGTCCGCGCTCGCCTGTCGGCCGCGGCCGACAAGACGCCCGCCGAGCGGTGGGCGCCGCTGGCCCGCGAGCTCGACCCGCGCCTGCTCGAGCAGGGCGACTGGGCGGCCACCGCAGCGGTGCTGCAGCAGGCCCACGAGCAGGGTCACGAC
>DOWL01000036.1:57892-77774 GCA_003519585.1 Nocardioides sp.
CGAGCAGGGTCACGACGTCGGCGCCGCCACCCGTGCGGTCGTCACCGAGAAGCCACTGGGTGACAGCCCCGCCCGCGACCTCCGCTACCGGATCGTCTCCCGTCTCGAGCTCCCGATCGACGGCAGCGAGGGCACGCCGGCGCCGACCGCGTCGCAGGGAGCAGCGCGCGACCGGCAGGACATCAACCGCCCGCGGCCGCCGCGGCGTGGCACTCCGCGGCGCTGATTTGCCCGACCGCCCGAGCGGCGGGTCCGTAGCCTTGGGCGCCCACGCCTCCGCCCAATCAAGGTGCCGAAGGATTTCCGAAATGCCACGTTCCTGATACAGCGCTCTGTGTAATGTTCCTGATACACGAACGCGGGGATCTAGGAACGGGTGAGCATGGCACAACCGGCGGCATCGACCACCACGACGGCACGTATCGTCTGGGACACCGCGGACAAGTTCCTGCGCAACGTCGTCGACGAGGAGGACTACGGCGACTTCATCCTGCCGTTCACCGTGCTGCGCCGGCTCGAGTGCATGCTGGCCGACACCCAGGACGAGGTCACCAAGTTCGTCGCCTCACTGGGGGAGATGCCGCCGCACTTCATCGACATCGCGGTCAAGGACCGGTTCGACCTCAGCTTCTACAACGTCTCGCCCCTTGACCTGAGGACGATCGCCTCGGTCGACGACAACGTGGCGAAGTCGCTGAAGTCCTACATCGACGGCTTCTCCAACAACATCGCCGATATTTGGGTCGCCTTCGACTTCAATCGTCGCGCGAAGATCCTCGCCGACTCGAACCGCCTCCACGCCGTCGTCAAGCACTTCTCGGTGCTGGACCTGTCGCCGGGCAGCCTGCCGAACACCGCTATGGGCGACGTCTTCGAGGACGTCATGTACCGCGCCTTCAACAAGAAGGGGAAGGCAGCCGGCAACTTCTACACGCCCCGCGACGCGATCAAGCTGATGGTCGACATTCTGATCACCAACGACGACGAGACGCTCGCCGGCGATAGCGCGCTCCGCTCGATCTACGACCCCACCGCCGGATCCGGCGGCATGCTGCTCGTCGCGCAGGAGGCCCTGCGGCGGATGAACGACAAGATCGACGTCACGCTGTACGGCCAGGAGCTGATGCCTTCGGCGTTCGGCCTCGGCAAGGCCGACCTGCTGATCCAGGGCGGGAGGCCGGACGCGATCAAGCAGGGCAACACGCTGGTCGAAGACCTCTACGAGGGACAGACCTTCGACTACGTCCTGTCGAACCCGCCCTTCGGAACCGACTGGTCGGCCGACGAGAAGTCCGTGCGCGACCAGGCCAAGGTGCCGGGTTCCCGGTTCAGCCATGGCCTGCCCAGCACCACGGATGGCCAGATGTTGTTCCTTGCCCACTGCGCCTCGAAGCTCACCCCCGCGTCACGAAACGGACAGGGCGGTCGCGCCGCGGTGGTCTCGAACGCGTCGCCGCTGTTCAACGGCGACAACGGACCGACCGCCATCCGGCAGTGGCTGCTCGAGGAGGACCTGATCGACGCGATCATCGCCCTCCCGCCACACATGTTCTACGGCACCGGCATCCCGACCTACGTGTGGATCCTCGACACGAACAAGGACCCGGAGCGCGTAGGCAAGGTCCAGCTGATCGACGGCTCCGGGCAATGGGCGCTGCTGCGGAGGCCGATGGGTGAGAAGCGGCGCGAGCTTCGGCGCGATCACCGCAAGACGATCGTGGAGGCCTACCAGGCGTTCGAGCACGCAGACCCGACCATCTCGCGGGTGATGACGCCCGAGGACTTCATGTTCCAGGACGTTCCGGTCGTCAGGCAGGCCCGGCTGGCCGCCCGGTTCAGCGACGACGTCGTCGATGCGCTTCGTAGCCGCAAGGACCTCAGGGAGGGCCACGTCGACGTCCTCAAGCAGCTCGACGGCACGCCGTGGAACGACCTGCCCACCAACTTCGCGACAGCGGCGAAGGCCGCCGGCCTGAAGAGCCCGGTCGGGCTCGTCGACGCCGTCATGAAAGCGATGGCAGTGCCCGACGAGACCGCGCCTCTGGCGATCGACCGAAAGGGTCAACCGGTGCCGGCCAGCGGCTGGAAGATGACGGAGCGCGTCCCGCTTAGCGAAGATCTGGCCGAGCACATGAAGCACGAGGTCCTCCCGTTCTCCCCCGACGCGATGTGGGACGCGAGCAAGGCCAAGCGCGGCAACGAGATTCCGTTCACCCGCATCTTCTACGTTCCCACCGAGCCCCGACCTCTGAGTGAGATCGACGCCGCGGTGGAGAAGCTCATGAGTGAGCTCAGCGAGATGTTCAGCGCAGTGAGCGACCAATGACCGCACAGGCCGTCCATGAGTCGCCGCTCGAGGCGTCGACGTTCCCGCTCGTGCCCTTCGGGTCGATCGTGATCGAGCGCACCGAGAAGGTCAGTGAAGCCGACTTCCCGCCACTGTCGGTGGGCAAGCTCGGGGTGACGCCGCAGCTCGCTGGAGTCGCGAAGACCCAGGCCGAGGGAGAGCGCAAACTGGTGCGGGCCGGCGACCTGGTCATTAACTCCCGGTCAGACCGCCGAGGGGCATCTGGGCTGTCTCGACTGGATGGCGCTGTTTCCCCGGTCTACACGGTCATGACGCCCAAACCAGGCCTCCTGCTAGCGGAGTACGGGCACCACCTGCTGCGCAGCACGGCGTTCCAGGACGAGTTCTTCCGCTGGGGCACTGGCATCGTCGACGACTTGTGGTCCACGAACTTCACCCGCATGTCTCGCATCCGGGTGCCGCTGCCGCCGCTGGAAGTCCAACACCGCATCGCTGAGCGACTGAACGAGGCCGAGAGGATGGTAAAGAAGCTCGACGAGCTCGCCGAAGTCCTCCGGCAGCGGTCGACGGATACGGCCTTGATCTTCGGGCTCGCGGATGGCCATCCAGGGCACGCAGAAGATGCTCACTCCCCCTTGTCCGGCATCCCTGACCATTGGAATCGCACGAAGTTCGGACACGATTTCATGGAGAGCACAGAGCGAAACGGCGACAGTCCGCCAGGGCCGCTGCTCTCGATCTCGGAGTACCGGGGCGTCGAGATCAACACTCGAACCGACGGCCAGCAGGCGTCGTCAGACGTGTCCAATTATCGTGTTGTTCGGCCGGACCAGCTGGCCGCCAACATGATGTGGCTGAACCACGGCGGTCTCGGCGTCTCGTCACTCACCGGCTACATCAGCCCGGACTACAAGGCCTTCTGGATCTCGCCTCGGTTCTACCCGCGCTATGTCCACCACCTTCTCCGAAGCCCTCGCTACGTCGACTACTTCGGCAGCATCGGAACCGGGGTACGCCCGAACGCCCAGCGGGTCACGAGGACGACGCTCGACATGATGCCCATGCCCGTGCCGCCCATGGACGAGCAGCGACACATCGCTGATCACCTCGATGACGTCACGAGGCGTGTCGACGACATGCTCGCGAAGGTGGCACGGCTGCGGGAGGTCCTCATCGAGCGCTCATCGGCGTTCCTCATTGATGTCGTGACCGGACGGAAGGAAGTCGCGTGAGCCACGCACAGCTGATGGAGCTCGAGTTCGAGACCAACCTCTGCACAGAGCTGTCGGAGCGCGGCTGGCTGTACGAGGACGACGGCAAGCCGACCGGCTGGGACGTCGGCCTCGCGATGGTGCCCGAGGACGTCCTGCACTGGCTCAGCACCCAGTACCCCGACGAGTACGAGAAGGCCGTGCCGGCGGACCTAGTCAACGGCCAGAAGACCGACGCCGAGAAGAAGCTACTACTGCACGTCACCAAGGAGCTGGCGAAGGGGACCAAGATGGACGCCACGACGGGTCATCCCGTCGGCGGTCTGCTCGGCGTGCTGCGCAAGGGCTTCGCCTACGCCCAGGTTGGACGGCCCGCCGCCAAGTTCGGCCCGATGATGGAGTTCCCGCCAGCTAACCCGAACCTCACCGAGGTCGTCGAGGCCGCGGATGCCGTGCGGCTGCGAATCCTGCGCCAGGTCCGGTTCGACACGACCAGCAACGACACGATCGACGTCGTCCTCACTGCCAACGGCATCCCAGTGGTGACGCTGGAGCTCAAGACCGACAACACGCAGACGGTTCAGCACGCGATCCGGCAGTACCGAGAGGACCGCAAGCCCGGCAAGAACCGTCCGCTGCTGACACCGGGACGGGCGCTCGTGCACTTCGCGGTCTCCAACGACCTCGTCTACATGACCACCAAGCTCGAGGGAGGCGACACGGTCTTCCTACCCTTCAACCAGGGCAACGACGGCCACGAGGGCAACCCGCCGTCGCCGACGGGCTCGTCGACGAACTACCTGTGGCGCGAGATCCTCGCCCGGCCAATGTTCATGCGCATCCTCAAGGACTTCGCGCTGTTCGAGCCGAGCAAGACCGGCAAGAAGGACGAGGGCCGCCTCGTCTTCCCGCGATTTCACCAGCTGCGCGCGGTCGAGCGCATCGTCGCCGACATCGAGGCCCACGGCACCGGGCGACGCTACCTGGTCTGGCACTCGGCCGGCTCGGGCAAGACCAAGACGATCGCGTGGCTGAGCCACCGGCTGATCCGACACATGAGTGCCGACTCGAAGTCGACCTTCGACTCGGTGATCGTCGTCACCGACCGCACGGTGCTCGACGAGAACATCCGCCACGACATGAACCTCGTCCAGTCCAGCCAGGGCCTGGTGGTGACGGTTGGGGAGAAGAAGTCGCGGGCGAAGTCGCCGCAGCTCAAGAAGGCGCTCCTGGACGGCGACCACATCGTCACCTGCACGCTGCAGACCTTCCCCGAGGTCATGAAGCTGATCGAGGACACCGAGGAGCTGCGGGGCCGCCGCTGGGCGGTTGTGGCCGACGAGGCCCACTCGTCGCAGTCCGGGTCGGCCGCGCGGCAGCTGAAGGAGCTCCTGGCCGACGTCGAGCTGGACGACGACGAGGACATCAGCGCCGACGACCTGCTGGCCGCCAAGGACTCTGCGATCGCTGCGTCGAGCAACATCACCTTCGTGGCGCTCACGGCCACGCCGAAGGCGAAGACCCTGCGGCTGTTCGGCACCGAGCGGGACGGGCGCTGGGAGGCGTTCGACACCTACACGATGGCCCAGGCGATCGAGGAGGGCTTCATCCTCGACGTGCTGACCAACTACTCGACCTACGACATGTTCCTGCGGGTGAAGAACACCCTCGAGGGTGGCGAGGGCGAGGAGATCCGGGTCAACACCGGCGAGGCCGTCTCCAGGATCGTCAGGTTCGCGGTGCTGCACCCGACCGCCATCGCGCAGAAGGTGGTCGTCGTCGTCGAACACTTCCGGCGCAACGTCATGGGCATGCTCGGCGGCCAGGCAAAGGCTATGGTCGTCACGAGCTCCCGGATGGAGGCGCTGAACTGGTCGCGGAAGATGGACGACTACATCGCGTCCAAGGGTTACGGCGACATGAGCACGCTCGTGGCGTTCTCCGGGACGCTGAAGGACGAGTCCGGCGAGGACGTCACAGAGATCTCTGTGAACGGCCACAGCGACGTCGCCCGGGCGTTCCGCGAGGAGGGCGTCTACAAGGTCCTCATCGTCGCGAACAAGTTCCAGACCGGCTTCGATGAGCCACGACTCATGGCGATGTACGTCGACAAGAAGCTGACCGGCGTCGCCACGGTGCAGACGCTGTCGCGGCTGAATCGGATCCACCCGGGCAAAACAGCGCCGATGGTGGTCGACTTCCGCAACACCCCAGCCAGCGTCCAGAAGGACTTCCAGCTCTACTACTCCGACGCCCACGTCGACGGCGACGTCGACCCGAACGCGCTGTACACGCTCGGCGAGCGCATGGACACGGCCGGGCTGTACGGCCCGGGCGACATGGACGCGGTCGCCGACGCGTTCCTGGCCGATGCCGGCGGCGAGGCCATCGCCAAGGCGCTCGCGCCGGTGAAGGACAACTGGACAACGCAGTGGCGCGAGGCCCGGCTGTCGAAGGACAAGGTCAAGCGTGAGGCGCTCGAGCAGTTCCGTGCCGACGTGCTCGCCTACCGCAACGCCTGGCAGTTCCTGAGCCAGATCGTCGACTACCAGGACCCCCAACTGCACCGCAGGGCGATTCTGGCGACGCTGCTCGCGCGCAATCTGCACGTCGACGGGAACGAGGGCGACGACAGCTACCTCGAGGGCGTCCAGCTCTCGGGCGTGAAGCTCGTGCCGTCGGCGATCAACGAGGATCACTCGCTGACCCAGGGGAGCACCGACGGGATCAAGCTCCCGGAGTTCGAGGGCGAGCGCAGAGGATCGGCCGCGCCCGTTAAGGGACCGCTAGACGAGGCTATCGAGCGGGTGAACGAGATGTTCAAGGCCAAGGGCGTGGAGGTCAATCCCGGCAGCGTCGCGGGCTTCATCACAACCTTCTGGGGATTCCTGGATGCCAACGAGGAGGCCGTGGCGATGGCGAAGAACAACACCGTCGCCCAACTGAAGGCGTCCCAGGGCTTCAGCAACGCCGTCGGCCTGGCCGTGCTGAAGACCTGCCAGGAGTCGCAGGAGATCCAGTCCTACATGACCGACCCGGCGTTCATCGCCGAGATTTCGAACATCGCCGCCGATGCGTTGCACTCCCGCCACCACGGCGGATCCGCTGGGGGCGAGTCGAACGGATCGCAGTCATGAGCGCCGATGAGCCCGACCGCCCGCTATTCGGCGAGATCATCCGAGAGGCCCGCAAGAAACGCGGGTGGTCGCAGCAGGAGCTCGGGCACGCCGCCGGGCTGTCACGCCCGACGATCGCACGGATCGAAGCGGACAGCGACGTCACTACCGCCACCATCAGCAAGATCGCCCGCGCGCTCGGGCTTACCCTCGAGCTGACCGACCGCGGCTGACGCCCTCGGCTGGAAGTGGCCCCTCCTGCAGGACGCCGAGCCTGTCGGCGACTACCTGTCGATTGCCTCGCTGGCCAAGTGGCGCTGCATGGCCGCGAGCCGCGCCCGCGGCTCGGGGTGGCTGGCGAACCAGCGATGCTCAAGGCGTGCCCACGCGCGGCCGAGCACGCCAGCAGGCAGATGGCGGACGACGTTGTCTTAGTAGAACCGCATCAGCTCGGCGGCGGCGGCCAGGTCGCGCGTCAGGCTGATGGCGAACAGATCGGCCGCAATCTCCTCCCGGCGGTCGAAGGCGACCCGCAGGCCGAGGAACGCAACAGCGGTAGTCATCGTGGCGAGCATCGCCGGACCGGCCAGCTGCGGCACGGCCACGGCCGCGGTGACGGTGAGGCCGGCGCCGGTGAGCACGAGCACCAGGTAGCCGAGCACCCACGCGTAGCGCGCCGCGGCCGAGGTCCGATCACGTCGGATGACGTGGGCGATCGTGCGCAGCCAGGCTCTCTACCGCGGCGCAGCTGAGCCCGGTGAGTGCGACCTGCGCGAACACCACGGTGGCCGGGCGTCCTGCGCGGAAGCGGGTCACGGCCAGTCCGCCGTCACCCACGCCTCGGTCGGCGTCACTGGCGGGCGCACCGAGGATCGCGGCGACGTCGGTGGCGGGCGCTGCCACCTTCGCGCGCTCAGCGACGGCCGCCATCGCCGCGGCGGCCCGCTGTTGCAGTGCCTGGTCGACCGGCTCGGCGGCACGGCGGGTGCGCCAGGTCTGCGACCAGGTGGCCAGGACCTTGGCCAGCGCCGCGATCACCACGACTGCGCCGCCCAGGTAGGCGATCGCCACGACGATGAGGAGCGCGTTGGCCGCCGCGTCGGACATGGTCTACGCCTTGCCGGCCGCGACGTCGGGATCGCTCAGAATCGCTCTGACACAACGCCGGCTCGCCGCGGTGCCCAATCAGACCCGGTTTCCGGTCGCTCAGCGGCGTTCTGAGCCCCATTCGCGCATCGAGCGGGGCCTTCGGCGTCATCTCGACGCGGCGGGAGCGATTCCCACATCGGGCGCCGACGTCGCCGGCGCGATGGCACGGTCCTCGGCCGCGCGGCCCCGGGCGGCTGTCGCAGGCTCCTCGAGGTCGCCGGCCGCGTCGACCAGCTGGCGGTGCTCCTCGGTGCTGGGGACGCCGTAGCGGCGCTCGGCCATCGCCTCGACCTGCGCCACGGCGTTCCACACGTACTCGCCGGAGCCGTGGGAGTAGCAGGCGTTGAGGTGCTCGCGTGCGTGCCCGAGCTCCTTCTTGCTCGAGCGCGGGTGCTCGCCGAGGGCCGTGAGAGCGCGCTGTGCGCGACCAATGGCCTCCGATCGCTCCTTCATCTGCATCGTCGCCTCTGTCATTCGCGCGGTCCCTTCTCAGTTCGGGTGCGCGGCTGCGCACCGAGCGGGTCTTCCTTGATCTCGCCGGTGTCCAGGTCGACCTCGACCAGGCGTGGTCGACCAGTCGGCTCGGGCTGGTCGTAGGCGCGTCGGTTGACGGGCAGCGCGTCGACGTCGTGCGCGAAGGCGTTCTCACGCCGTTGGGTACTGGCCTCGCCCAGGTGCTCGTTGTGCCGCGGCCTGGCCGGCCAGCTCTTGTGCTCGTCGTCGCAGTGGGTCCGCAGCCGGTTGCGCATGCGGTCGGCGAACGCCGGCAGGCAGTAGCGGTGCCACTCCTCGAGGGCGTCGCTGGTCATCGCGAGTCCGGCGCGGCGGCGCTGGTCGGCCAGAACCGCGATCTCGTGGACCAGGTGCGGGTGCACGGGCCAGCAGCTGGGAATGAGCCCGGAGACGTCCCAGGTGTACTCGCGGTTGAGCCAGACCACGACGTCCTCCAGCCACTCCCACAGCTGGTGGCGCAGCTCGGGGTCCAGACACGTGGCCGGCTCCCACGGCCGGGGCAGCAGGGCATGGTTTCCCAGGGCCTTCTTCTGCTCCTCAGTGCCGTTGATGGCGATGTGGAGCTCGCGGTAGGCCAGCCGGACGTGCTCCCCCGGCACGGGGAACGCGTAGACCATCGGGGTCGGTGCGGCCCGGCGGGCCTGCTCGGTCGTCACAGCTCACTCCTTGTCGAGTCGGTCTCGACGTCGACGAAGCCGAGGCGGCGCGCCTCGACGAGGGCGGCGGTCGCCCGGGCCTCCGGGGTGATGACCATGCGGCGGTCGTTGGTCAGCCGCGCCCGCAGGGCCCGCTGGTCGGCCAGCAGCTTCTCGCCGGCCTTGCCCTCCACGCAGCGGTGCAGCTTGGCGATGATCGGCTTGCCGTTCTCAGCGATCACCAGGGCTCGCCGCTCGGGGAGCTGGCGGACCTCCTCGGGCCGCATGATCGGGATGTCGTCGCCGGAGAAGTTGCGGCTACCGCCGTTGAACCCGCCTGTCGAGTGGGTGACTCGGCCGATGCGCACCGTTCCGAGCAGGTCGGAGATCTCCTGGTTGAACGCGACGTCCTTGGATCCGCCGAACATCACCAGGGTGTTGGTGAGGCCGAGCAGCGCCCGGGCCTCGTGCTCGCCGAAGATGCTCGTCAGCTGAGGCCGGGTCTGGGCGGCCCAGATGAACGACAGCCCCAGGGCACGCTCGTTGGCCATGCGGGTCCGCAGGGTCGGCAGCGGCGCGGTCGACGGCAGCTCGTCGAGCACCGAGACCAGCGGTGGACACAGCCGGCCACCCCACGGGGAGTTGTTCGCCAGCAGCAGCCCTGTGTCCAGGACGTGCTCGGCCACCGCGGTCATCAGCGGGCTGGCCGAGGCGTAGGGGTCTTCGCGGCCTAGAAGGTAGATGGTTCCGCGGCGGCGGATCACGTCGGCCAGGTCGGTGGCCGGGTGCCCGGGGCTGGGTACGCAGCGGCGGCGGATGTCGGCCTGGAAGAACAGCGACACCGCCTGCTGCACGGTGGTGACGGTGTTGCCGGCGGTGCGGTCGTCACCGTTGAGTGCACCGTGCAGCAGGCCGTGCCAGAACGGCTCGGCGTGCGGGTGCCGGCGCAGGATCTCCATCGGCTGGGTGGCCGCGGTCGGGTTCGCGACCCACTGCAGCACGTCCTCGAGGGTCTTCCCGGTCAGCGCCGCGGCGTGGAAGTAGCCCTGCAGAACCTTCGCGGACTCCGCGGCGTAGAACCGGGCGGCGTCGTCGCCGGTGCCGCCGGTGATCGCGCCCTTGACCGTGCCGGCGGTGAAGGCCTTGGCTCGCCGCTCGGCGACCTTCGGGTCCACGCAGCCGGCGATCGGATCCCAGATCAACTCGTCGACGACGCCCTCGGCCAGACCAAACGGGTCGAGCACCACGCACGGCCGGTCGTCGCGGGAGCGTTCGGTGAGGCTGAGTAGCAGGTCCTCGACCTTCGTCAGGGTCACCAGGGCAGCGCCCGGGGCGCCGAGCAGCGCCGGGGTGAGCAGGTCGAGAGTCTTGCCGGAGCCCTGTGGGCCGATCACGCCGGCGGTGCGGTCCCACGGCACCCACAGCTCGCCGCCGCGCGGCTCGTGTGCGTCGCCGATGCGCCAGCCCACGTCCAGCGGGTTGAACCTCAACTTCATCGCTCCTCCTTCGTGCGGCGGCCGTCCAGGAGCCACGGGCTGAGCCCGTGGCCCAGCTGCGGCCCGGCTTGTTCGGTGAGGTCGCCGGCGGCGCGCTGGACCGGTGCCGCCGGAGCGGTGGTGTGCTTGCCGTAGAGGTCGGGGCGGAGGATGCCGGCGACCTTGCGCAGCCGGGTGACGCCCAGCAGCTTCTCGGCCTCGGCGGCGGTGGCCATGCCGCGCATGCGTCCCGGGCCCCAGCGCTGGTGGGCCCACACGCCGACCCAGATCGTGGCGGTCAGCAGGGCGGCTTCGGTGAGCGCGAGGCTGGCCCACACCAGACCGCGACCAGCCAGTCCGTCGGGGGTGGGTGCGGGCAGTCCCGCATCGGCGTGGCCGCCGAGCACGCCGGGGAGGCTGGTCCAGAAGGCGGTCCCGATCGGCGAGGGGAACGCGCCGGCGTTGGCGTCCGGCCAGGTCCACCCGGCACCGGCGAGCAGGTTCGCGACCGATCGGCCGAGCTGGATGCCGATGACGACGACGAACAGCGTCGCCAGGGCGACGGCGACGGGGATCTCCCAGGTCCAGGGGTACGGGTCGCGTCGGCGCTCTCTCTGCATGGATTCACCTCGTGGTCGAAAGTTCTGGCTGGTCACCTATGTGCCGGGAGCGCCCGGCAGCGATCAGACGGAGCGGGTCGGCTTTGAGGCGTTCTCAGCCAGCCAGGTCAAGGGGTCGACGTTGTCGGGGCCGTAGATCGAGCCGTTCTTGAGGTGGACCTCGAAGTGAAGGTGACACCCGGAGACGTTGCCCTCCATGCCGACCTGGCCGATCGGCTCGCCGGCTGCGACGGTCTGGCCGCGGCTGACGCTGACGGTCGCCATGTGCGCGTACCACGTGGTCAGGGACCCGGCGCCGGTGGTGACCTTGACCAGCTGCGGCCCAGCCCAACGCTGGGTGGTGTCGATCTCGATGGTGCCGGCGTGGGCGGCGTAGACGGTGGTTCCGCAGGGTGCGGAGAAGTCGGTGCCGGTGTGCCACTTGGACCAGTACGCGCCGGTCTCGTGCCAGTTGTGGTTGTCGGTCCCGACGTACTGCGCGGGCACCGGATAGACGACCTCGTCGCAGGAGGCGCCCTCGAGGCCGACCGGCTGGACGGAGGCGCCGGGCTTGACGTTGATGTGGACATGGTCGAGGTGGTTCTCGGTAGCGCTCCCCCGGTCCTCCATCGGCCGCCAGCCCTCGCCTGCGCGGGCGACCGACCAGATCCGCTGGTACCAGATGATGTAGTCGATGCCGAGCTTCTGGGCATTGGCCTTGGCGTAGGCGGCGAGACGGTCGCCCTGCGCGCGGCCCGCCGCGGTGAGTGGCACCATGAAGTCGGCCGCGAGCCCGGCCGGGTGGCCGTTGGGGTCGGTGGCGCTCTCGCGGTAGCCGCCGACGGTCTTGATGTCGAACATGGGGCCGAGGATGTTGACCAGCTGGGTCAGCTGCGGCTTGACCGGGCCGAGGTTGTACTTGGCCTCCGCGGTGCCGGAGTCAACTGCGCACCCGGCGCTGCTACCGGTGGTGGTGGCGGTCACCAGCGGGTGGTCGGCGATCTTGCTGGCCTGGGTGCTGGTGTCGACCGCGGCGCTGGCCCAGGTGAGGTTGGCACCGTAGACGTGGTCGATCGGCGCGTCCTGCTTGGGCTTCTTGCAGGGCTCGGCAGAGCCGCCGAAGGCGTTGCTCAGCTCAGGGGTCAGTGCGCAGTGCGAGGAGTTGTTGCCGTCCTTGCCGTCGTTGAAGTCGCCCAGGATCACCGCAGGGGTGCCGGCGCCGGCGAGCTCGGTCATCGTGGCCAGCTGGCGGCGCAGCGCCTCCTGGCGGTGCCCGGCGGCGTTTCCTTGAGTGTTGGCCGGGTTGTGGAGGCTCCAGACCCAGATCACCTGCCCGGTGGTCGTCGAGGTCAGCTGCACCAGGGGCATGCCGACGTCCTTGCCGCCGAAGTACGGGATGTCGACGAGGCGGCCGTCGGTCTGCTCCCACTCGTTGCGGTCCCAGATCACCCGGTTCTGTGCCTTCCCGCTGGCCGGGTACATCCCCCACTTGGCCGCGTACTGGTACTCCAGCGCTTCGGCCTGCGGGCCATGCACCTCCTGGAGGCCGGCGATCGAGATGTCGGCGTTCTCGATCGTGCGCATGGCGCCGGGCAGTCGCTTGTCCCAGGTGTCGTACCCCGGCCGCTCCCCCGGCTTGTCGGTGTGGCCGGCGCCGAGCAGGTTGAGGGTGCCGACGGTGATCGGGTTGACGGTCTCGCCCTGGCAGTTGGCCACGTTCGTGGTGGAGCCCTCGGAGTCAGAGTCGGGCAGGTCCGGCAGGTCCGGCAGGTCGCCGCCGAGCAGATCGGTGATGTCGCCGGCGACGTCCTCCCACTGGGCGTAGGCGTCGGGGTAGCCCGAGCGCTGGACGGCCTGCGCGGCCTGGGTGAGCGGCATGTTCTGCCAGCCGGGGATGTCGAGGAGGCCGGGGTTGCCGGTGTGCTGGGCCTGGCCGAAGAACGCGCGGGCCGCGAGGACGGGGTTGGTGATCTCGGCCCGGCTTCCCCAGCCGGCCGAGGGGCGCTGCTGGAACAGGCCGCCGGAGTCGCGGTCACCTCCGGTGAGGTTGACCAGCTTGGACTCCTGGATCGCGGCGGCGATCGCGATCTGCAGCCCGTAGCGGGGAATCTCGAGGTCGCGGGCGACCTGGGCGATGGTGATCGCGTTGCGGGCCTGCTCGGCGGTCATGGTCGGGTAGTTGGACGCGAACCGCAGCCGCATCAGCTGGGCGAGCACGTCGCCGGCCGGCGGCTCGGCGGACGTCCGGGCGGTGGTCGCCGCGGGCACGATCCCGTCGGTCGTGGTGGTCTCGGGCGCGCTCTCCGGGCCGGCGCCGTTCATCGCGATGCGAGCCGAGAGCCAGTGGTGATCCGACACCATCGTGCCGTCCCAGCCCTGCTCGAGACGGGCGCCCTGGTGGTGCGGGAAGAAGATGAAGTCGACGCCGTGGTTGTGCCATCCGTAGCCGGCGGCGTTCATCTTCGCGGCCGCCGTCCAGGGGATGTCGGTGTAGGAGGCCTGGGTGTTCATGTCGCCGCCGATCAGCACCGGACCGTGGGCGGCCAGTGAGTTGCGCAGCTGCAGCAGGATGTCCATTCCGGCGCCGTACTGCTGAGGCCGGGTCAGCGGCGGGTTGCCGTGCTGCTTCGGCCAACGGTGCGGGTTGGTCATGTGGTGGGTGGAGACCACCGAGACCACGGAGCCGTCGGCGCGACGCAGCATCACCCACGTCGCGAAGCGGTCCCACGTGACCGGACGCCCGTCGTAGAAGGTCTTGTCGTCGTCGACGAGCTGGACCCGGCCGCCGTTGACCTTCGTCCAGGTCGAGCTCTTCCAGAGCACGACGTTGCCCATGGCCTGCTCGGCGCCGGTGCCCGCCGGGGCTGCCACCCGGAAGGCTGAGTAGCCCGGCGCGGCGGCTTCGATCTGCTCCAGGCTCCAGCCGCTGGCCTCGTTGAGGGTGACGAACTCGGGGTTCTGGGACAGGACCTTGGGCATGGAGGCCCGGAACCCGTCGAGGCCGGAGCGGCGCGGGATGTTGGCCTGCGCCATGGTGATCATGCCGTTGACCGGGCCGCCCACCGGGCCGTCGATGGCTCCGAGGTCACCGAGCTCGGTAGGCACGGTGCCTTGGCTGCTCTGGGTGCGGCACTCGGCGGCCGCGGTGGTCGTCATCACCACCATCAGCGTCACCAGGAACGGCAGCCCCATGAAGATGATCAGGACGGGCAGTCCCGCGAGCAGCAGCTTCTTCATGACAGGTCAGTCCCGAGGTCGCGCGCGCTCAGGCTGTCTCTAGGCGCTTAGGTTCGATCGGCGGCATTGGAGGTCTGGATCCGCGTTTGTGCAGGTGACGTGGGTTCCCTGCCTCCTTGGACTTGAAGTGATTGGTCGTCACTGTGACTGACGGTTTCGGTGTAGCATCGACGCATGCTCGGCTCCTGTGAAGTCGGTATCTGATGGGTCTGGTGGCGCTGCCTGGTGGCAGTGCCGGGGATCTGGTGCTGTCGAGTGCGCAGGCGGCCGAGGACTTCGAGCAGGAGCTCGTGGACCAGTACGCGCTGGCGATGTCGGCGGCCGGCCTGAGTGACGGGCACATTCGAGCGACCCGCTCGGTGGTGATCGAGTTCGCCCGATCGCTGACCAAGCCGCTGTGGGAGGCGACCTGCGCGGACGGGGACGCGTTCCTGGCTGGTCAGCGCCGGCTGGGCCACAGCGTGGCTACCAGGGCGGGCAAGGCCGGGACCTTGTCGCTGTTCTTTGAGTTCGTGCTGGCCCGCTACGAGGGCGCGATCCGCCGTGCGACGGGCGTGCTGGTCGAGCAGCCGATCGATGAGTTCAACCGCCAGTCGGGGGCGTCGCTGGGCAAGGTCCGGGTGCCGCCGTCGGATCAGGAGATCGACTCGCTGTTCACCGGCTGGCGTGGCTCGATCCCGCAGGCCCGCAAGTACCTGCCCGCGGCCCGCGACTACTTCGCGGCATCGCTGTGGCGCCGGCTCGGGCTGCGGATCAACGAGACCGTCATGCTCGATATCCGCGACTGGCGTCCCGACCTGGGCGAGTTCGGCAAGCTCCATGTCCGCTTCGGCAAGGGCAGCCGCGGCCGCGGGCACAAGCCGCGGCTGGTGCCCGCGATCAACGGCGCCGACCAGCTGATCGACTGGTGGCTGGCCGAGGTTCGCCACCAGTACGGCTCGGACTGGGACAACCCGGACGCGCCGATGCTTCCCTCCGAACGGTTCGACCGTGACTTCGGCCGGTGCGGTCGCGTTGGCACCAACGCGTTGCGGCGTGGCCTGGCTATCCACGTCGATCAGTGGCTGCCGGCCTGGTCGGACCGGATGACGCCCCACGTCCTGCGGCACTACTGCGCCTCGTCGCTCTACGCCGTCGGCATGGACATCAAGGCGATCCAGGAACTGCTGGGCCACCAGTGGCTGGCCACCACCTCGGGCTACATCCACGTACGCAGCGAGCACATCGTGCACGCGTGGAACTGCGCCAACGATCGTGTCGAAGCCCGCCTCGGACTTGAAGCCGACTGAATCCCGACGACCCAAGGAGAGGATCAAGATGAAGTGGAGCCTGCGGCTTCGGGCCGCCGAGCGAGGGATCTGGAAGTCGGCGCAGCTGCGCCGTATGCTGGCTGATACCGGCCTAGAGATTAGCGCCGGGAAGATGTCCTCGTGGTGGGCCGGGACCCCGCCGACCATGAGGCTCGAGGAGCTCGACGTGCTGTGCGCGGTGCTGGAGTGCACCCCGAACGACCTGATGACCCCCGAGCCCGACAAGGTCGCCGCCCGCCGTGTCCGCGATGCCGACACAGTCAACGGGGGCAACCCGAACGGGGATGACAAGCCGAACGGTGGTGGGACCGGACCGGGGGTGAGCCCGCGGTTCGGCAAGCCGCGCTCGACCCCGCCGCTGTAGACGCTCTCGGCGATACCGACGACGTCGACCACCGATGCGACGAGGACTGCATGCCGGCGCCGGGACCTGACGCGCCGCTGCGGCTGCCGCCGCGGTGCAACAGGTGCCAGGCCAGCCCGGTCGCGTGGACCAGTCCGCGGGTCGACTTCTGCTACCAATGCCTGCCTGGTGGTCCGTTTCTCGCTCCGCCATGCCGCTGGTGCGGGACAGCGAAGAACTACTACAGCCAGGGGCTGTGCATCCTGTGCCATCCGCGCAGTCCGCAACGGCCCGGGGCCTGCAAGGGCTGCATGGCCTGGGGTGTCTACCCGCGCTACAACTGGACCTGCTGGCCGTGCCGCTGGTGGCGCACCCACTACCCAGAAGGGGTGTGCGACTTCTGCGGACGGCTCGCGCGAATCGGGAACTCCGGGGCTTGTCGGCTGTGCGTCGAGCAGGCCCAGATGACCCAAGAACCCGGTCGGGCACTCGACTACGCCGGCGCCAACCGGCACAGCCAGCAGCTCTTCTTGGCCAACATGCTGTTCAAGAAGCGCATCACCCCACGCCTGGCGCCCGAGCCCAGCCTGCGACCCGGACCGCGTGGTCGCAAGGCGAGCACGGCCAGCGTTCGAACCGGCTCCGCGCCGTGGAAGAGCCGCTACCGGAACCAGCTGCCCTATCCCGCCGGGACCGGCTTCGACGACGAGGCATCGGTGCAGCTGGCTCTGTTCGACATGGCCCCCGACCCCGAGGCCGTCCGTCAACGTGTCCTGATCGAGGACAGCGAATTGACTCGCTTGTGCGCCGCGATCGTCGACGAGCACGCCGAGCGTTACGGCTGGTCGGTACGGCAACGCAACGACGTGATCCGCTCGCTGCGGCTGCTGCAGACCCTGCGCGAGACCCCGACCGCGAAGATCCGGGCCAGCGACGTCATGCAGTTGCCGCGCTACGACGGCAACATCGTCTCCACCATCGACGTCCTCGCCGACGCGGAGCTGCTCATCGAGGACCGCCCCAACCGGGTCGAGGTCTACTTTGCCGCCAAGACCGCCAGCCTGCCGCCGCTGATCCGCGAGCACCTCGAGCTGTGGCTGCAGGTCATGCTCGACGGCTCCCGACTCGCACCCCGGCAGGTACCCCGCGACCCGCAGACCGTCCGGGTCCAGATCATGGGCCTGGTCACCGTGGTCGACGCGTGGGTCGCGTCCGGCTACCAGTCCTTCGCCCAGGTCACCCGCAGCGACATCGAGTCCGCCCTGGCGCCGCTGGCGCCGGGGCGACGGCACGCTGCCGAGCTCGCGTTGAGGTCGCTGTTCAAGACCCTCAAGGGCCGGCGTCTGATTTTCGCCAACCCCATGCGCGGTATGAAGCACACGCCGCTCGCGGGCACCATCCCGCTCGCGCTGAACCCCGCCGTGATCCGCAACGAGCTCAACCATCCCGACCCAGTGGTCGCGCTCGCCGTCGCACTCGTCGCGTTCCACGCCCTGACCGGCAAGCAGTTGCGAGCAGTCATGCTGACCGACATTGTCGACGGCAGGCTCATGATCGGCGACCGCGTGATCCCTCTGGCCGCGCCGGTCCGGACCCGGCTCGCGGCGTGGCTCGACCACCGCCAGCGTCGGTGGCCGGGCTGCATCAACCCCCACCTGCTGGTCAGCAGACGGACCGCACCCCGACTGGTGCCCGTCGGCCACAGCTTCCCCTGGCGTGGCATCACGCTGCGACCGCAAGCGCTGCGCGAAGACCGCATCCTGCACGAGATCCACGCCACCGGCGGCGACATCCGCCGCGTCTGCGACCTCTTCGGGCTCAGCGTCGAAGGCGCCACCCGCTACCTGAAGACCATCGAGCATCCCGACCTCACCGTCGACGGTGAACCGAGCCGAGGTTGAGCGCAGCAGCGACGGAGTGATGTCGTCAAACAAGATCATTGCCTCCGTGCCTTTCCCGCTCGGGCCGTGACAACTGGGCCAGGGACCTTGACTCCGTACCTAGGTCCAGGGTTCAGGATGGGGTCATGCGATCCAGTGAGCTGGCCCAGCGCGCCAGCGTGAACACCGAGACGCTGCGCTACTACGAGCGCCGCGGCCTGCTGCAGCCGCCACCACGGACTCCCGGTGGCTACCGCGACTACCCGCCCGCGGCTGTCGAACTGCTGCGGTTCATCAAGCGCGCCCAAGAACTCGGCTTCACCCTGGACGAGGTCGAAGAACTGCTGCACCTCAACGCCGGCGGGCCCGACAGCTGTGACGCCGCCCGAGAACTCGCTCAATCCCGGCGGGCCGACCTCGAGACACGGATCGTGGACCTGCAACGGATGCACGACTCCCTGACCGACCTGATCGCCACCTGCGAACTCCCGGCGGCCGACCGGGCTTGTGCCTTGCTGGACGCGATCGCGAAACCGACACCACACCAACGACCCGGAGCGGATCATGACTAGCTCGAATAGACAGCCCGCGGTGACCATCGAGGTCCTGCACGTTCCCGACTGCCCGAACCTGATACCGATGCTGGATCGACTCCGCGAGGTCACCGACATCCCAGCCACAACGCGCGAGGTCACCACTGACGCCGAGGCAGCCGCCCGGGGCATGACGGGCTCGCCAACCTTGCTGATCAACGGCGTCGACCCGTTCGCCCTGGGCACGTCTGGCGAATGCAGCATCGCCTGCCGGCTGTACCGCGACGAGAACAACCAGATCGTGCCCGCACCCTCAGCCGACCAGTTTCGGGCGGCCCTGACCCGAGCCACCGACCCCGACGAGTCCGAACGCTTGTAACTTGTACCTAGGTCCGGATTTACCCTGGTCGGTCCCACCTGTCCGCCGTGCTTCTGGCCGGCCTGCTTCTCAACGCCACACTCGGTTGGTCCTGGGCCGACCCCATCGCCGGCCTGGTGATCGCCGCTGTCGCCGTCCGAGAGGGGCTGGAGGCCTGGCGCGGCGAAGGATGCGCCTGCGGCCCCACCCCGGCCAGCGAGAACCCCCTCGAGGCGACCCCCGTCCAGAACGGCGTCGACGACTGCTGCAGCGACGCCGCCGATCACCGATCGGAACAGAGCGCCACCGCCGAGCAGAAGGCCGCGCAGGTTCCCCGAACCTGAGCTCCCACGTACGCTCTGAGCTCCGTGAATGCTCAGGTTCGCGTCGAAACCGTCAATTTTCATGCGAACTTCTAACCTGCGGACTCGATGGCCTCGTTGGTGTAGTAGAGCTTCTTCTCCAGCGGGTGGAGCACCGTCTGGACCTTGTAGGTGGCGTCGCCGATGCACCACAGGGCGCGGCCCTTGTCCTGCATGGCCCACCCGGAGACGAGGTCCTGGGCGATCGGGCCGAGCCCGAGCATGGAGTCGAGCTCGCGGGCGACACGGGGCTTCTGGGCGCCGAGGATCTTGATGTCGGCCAGCTCGAGGAGGTCCTTGGCGATCATCGCGGCCTGGGAGTCGGCGTCGCCGACCGAGAGCAGGTCGGAGGGCTTGTGGAGGTTGCAGAACTGGATGTCGCCGCCCTTGCCGGCCATACCGCGGGAGAGCCGCAGGTCGGCGTCGAAGCTCGCCACTGCGGCGGTTCCGAGGCGCATCTGCTTCCAGACCTCGTCGCGCACGACGATGCGCAGGTCGCCCGGTTCGGCGATCTCCCGCAGGCCGCGGCCCCAGGAGTTCATGCACAGCAGCGCGATGCCAACCGCCTCGTCGCCCAGGCCGTCGAGCCGGGAGAGGCTGAACGACTGGATCGGGGCGCGCCAGTCGACCTCGATGTTGGTGAAGTCGTCGAAGAGGCCGGCGAGGGTGCCGGTGACCAGCTCGCCGAGCGCGTTGCGCAGCAGCCGGGTCTGGTCGAGGAACTGGCGGGTGTTCGCGTACTCGCAGGCCCGGACGAGCTCCCTGGTGGGGTTGCGCAGCAGGTCCCACAGCCGCGGGATGGTCGTCTCCTGCAGGACGCTGTTGCCGGCGGCGTAGCCGGTGAGGATCGCCA